>NZ_RZSW01000257.1:0-8291 GCF_003997375.1 Mesorhizobium sp. M5C.F.Ca.IN.020.29.1.1
CCCTTCGGTCGGCTCATCGAGCAGCAAAAGCTTCGCACCCGTCCGCAAGATCCGGCCGATGGCGAGCATCTGCTGTTCGCCGCCCGAAAGCTTGGTGCCTTGGCTCGAAAGCCGCTCCTTCAGGTTCGGGAAAAGCTCGAAAATCTGCTCGACGCTGAGCCCACCGGGGCGCACCTGCGGCGGCAGCATCAAATTCTCCTCGACCGAAAGGCTGGAAAAGATCGCGCGTTCCTCTGGGCAGTAGGCGATGCCCATCTGTGCGATCAACCGCGACGGCAGCTTGATCGTATCGCGGCCGTCATAGGTGACCGAGCCCGAGCGCCTGGAAAGGATGCCCATGACTGCCTTCAGCGTCGTCGTCTTGCCGGCGCCGTTGCGGCCGAGCAGCGTCACCACTTCGCCTTCGCCAATCTCGAAACTCACGCCGTGAAGCACATGGCTCTCGCCGTACCAACCCTGCAGGCCATCGACGCGCAGCAGCGGTTTCGCCGAGGGGACAGGAGCCGGCCTGCTCGTCAGTTCAACTTCAGACATGTCCGGCCCCGATATAGGCTTCTATAACGCGCGGATCCTTGGAAACCGCAGCATAGTCGCCTTCGGCGAGGACTTTGCCGCGCGCGAGCACGGTGATGCGGTTCGACAGCGAGGCTACGACCGAAAGATTATGCTCAACCATCAAAACGGTGCGGTTCTTGGAGATGCGCCGGATCAGCGCCGAGATGCGCTCGATGTCTTCTTGCGCCATGCCGGCCATAGGCTCGTCGAGGAGCAGCATCTCAGGGTTCAGCGCCAGCGTCGTCGCGATCTCAAGCGCGCGTTTGCGGCCGTAGGACAGATCGCTGGCGCGGATATCCGAAAACTCGGTCAGGCCGACATCGGCGAGAAGAGCCGCACCCTCGCTATTGAGCTTGGAGAGCACTTTCTCGGAACGCCAGAAATCGAAACTGTCGCCGCGCCGGCGCTGCAGCGCGATGCGGACATTCTCGAGTGCCGTCATGTGCGGAAACACCGCCGATATCTGGAAGGAGCGCACAAGGCCCAGCCGCGCGATGTCGGCCGGCTGCATCCTGGTGATGTCGCGGCCTTGGTAGCGGATCGTGCCGCGCGTCGGCTGGAGGAATTTGGTCAGCAAGTTAAAGAGGGTCGTCTTGCCTGCGCCGTTGGGCCCGATCAGCGCGTGGATTGATCCTCGCTCGACTGTCAGGTTGACATTGCTGACAGCGACGAAACCCCCAAATTCCTTAGTCAATCCCGCGGCTTCGAGGATCGCTCCGGAATTCATGCGCGGGAGCCTTCGCCGGTCATTGGCGTGAAAACGTGGAACCGCGCTGCGAGGCTATCCGCCCCCAGGGTGACTTCCATGGTTTCCTCCCGTGGCACTCCCGCCCGCAACAAACGACCTAATGCACATCGCGTCAAGGCCGCAATTGCCGGCGCTCTGGCACGGGGCCTTCGATCATTTTCGAATTGCAACGTCGAAGGGGCAGACGACAGGCGAGATGGGCCTGTAATCCGAACCACCCCAATCCGAACCCATCCCGTCCAAGCAGTTCGAAATCCGCGGCGACTGAGTTAGATAAATGCAAAAGCTTAGCTGCGCTGGCTCGAGTTGGAGTTTTCCCGGTCTGCCCGGGTGATCTTGCCCTTCGACGCTTTCGATCCGCCGCCCCATTCCTGGGCGTTCCTGGCTTGGGCGCCGCCCTTGGCCGGTTCCTTGGCCTTGTCGCTGCCGCTTGCCCTCTTTCCCGATACAGGATGCTCGGCTTTCGTAAACGAGCTGGTCTTTGTCATGGTGTCACTCCTATCGATGGTCGGGGATCGCAGCCATTACGGTCCGCCTGCGGGGCAGGCATCGTTCAGTCCTCGCCGCGGTTTGGATCCTTGCCGGCAGCCTGGCTGCTCTTTTGCGGCTTGTCCTTCTTCTCCTGATTGCCGCCGCGGTTGCCGCCATGCTCGTCGCTCGATCCCTTGACGGCTTTTGTGTCCTGAAGCTTCGTAACCATCCTGGTTCTCCTTTTGGTCCATCTGCTTGAACTCCCCTGACTCGGCGATTGTTCCCGCCGGGAACATATCGGCGCTTCGAGAGTTGGCGAGGAGGACCGCACCGCAATGAACGCGAGGAAGGGGATTGCCGTCGGAGCTTTTTGAAGGGTGACCTTCACTTTCGAGAAGTGTTGCAGATGAAAATTGCCCAGATCGCCCCCCTTACCGAAGCCGTGCCGCCGCGGACCTATGGCGGGACCGAGCGAATAGTTTCATATCTGACTGAGGAGCTTGTTCGGCAGGGGCATGATGTAACCTTGTTCGCCAGCGGTGATTCACGCACCTCTGCGGAATTGGTACCGTGTTGCGATATTGCATTGCGCCTGAATCCCAGGGTCCGGCACGATATTCCCCAGCACGTGATGATGCTTGAACAGGTGCGCAGGCGGGCCGATGAATTCGACGTGCTGCATTTTCACATCGATATTCTCCACTTCCCCGTAGTCCGGGACTTTGCCGAGCGAACCGTTACGACACTTCATGGACGGCTCGACCTCCCGGATTTGGCGCAGCTTTATGCGATGTTTGATGACATTCCGCTGGTTTCGATTTCTTACGATCAACGCTGGCCCATGCCGCCTGTCCATTGGATCGGAACGGTGTATCACGGTCTGCCTCGCGATCTTCTCCCTTTTCGGCCGAAAGCCTCGGGCTATCTCGCCTTCCTCGGCCGCATCTCACCGGAAAAGGGGCCGGAAACAGCGATTGAAATCGCAGCGCGTACCGGAATGCCGCTGAAGATTGCCGCCAAGATCGACAAGGTAGACCAATCATATTGGAAAGAGAGGGTCGAACCCAAGGTGCTTCGAAATTCCAACGTGGAATTCATCGGCGAGATCGACGAACGGCAAAAAGCAGACTTTTTGGGCAATGCGGCAGCGCTTTTGTTCCCTATTGACTGGCCGGAACCCTTCGGACTCGTAACCATTGAGGCGATGGCCTGTGGCACGCCTGTGATAGCGTTTAGACGCGGCGCCGTTCCGGAGGTCATCGACGATGGTGTGTCCGGGTTGATCGTCGACACGCTCGACGGAGCTGTGGACGCGGTACGGCGGATAAACGGCATCGATCGTGCACGGGTGCGACGGACTTTTGAAGAGCGATTCACGGTTGAGCGCATGTGCCGCGACTACGTGGCGATCTATGGCTCGCTCTCGGACGTCATAACGAAAGCATTTGGTTCTCAAAGCAAGCGCGCTAAAAATGCCGCAATGATGACTATGTCTACCTGACCGAGCAAGGCGACGGCTCGGCTGCCCGGATCAGCGCCTGAGCCGCTTTGTTTGCTTCTGAACGGGAGGGGTTCCATGACCACTCAACTCGAAGACCGTAAGATTGATCCAGCCGTGGCGCTGCCGGCAATCGACGAAACGGCACCGCGCGAGCCGCATCGGCAATTTGCGCTGAAACACGAGGATTGCTTCGTCGTCGCAGACAGCTACGGCGACATACGCGGCACCGGCGACGGGCTTTTCCGCGACGACACGCGTGTATTGTCGCGCTTCCGTCTGTTCATTGGCGGCCGGATGCCGTCGCTGCTCGGCGCCTCGCTGTCGCAGGACAACATCCTATTCACCGCCAATCTCACCAATCTAGCCACTATCGGGCCGAATGGCAGCGAAGCATTGCCGGGCGTCGTCCACGTCGATCGGACGCGGTTCATCTGGCAGGACCGCATGTTCGAACGCATCAAGTTCACCAACTACTCCGCGCGCGAGGTGGTTCTGCCGGTCCGGCTCGACTTCGACGCCGATTTCCGTGACATGTTCGAGGTGCGCGGCACTATGCGTAGCCGCCGCGGTCGCGCGCATGACGCACTGGTCGGCGAGGCGAGCGTAACGTTCCGATATGAAGGCCTCGATAATGTGGCTCGTCAATCGGCCATCGCATTCTCGATCAAGCCCGATCAGGTGCACCCCGATCACGCCGATTTCCTCATTGTCGTGGCAAAGCGTGACAGCAGAGCATTGTACCTGGAGGTCGGCCACAGCGAAGAAACCCCTTCCAGCGACCGCTTTCGCGCGGCCGCTGCGCGAGCCCGCTTCGCCATGCGCTCAAAGCGCCGGCAGGGCGCCACCGTCTTCAGCTCCGGGCGCGTGTTCAATGACTGGTTGACACGCACGCGCGCCGACATCGCGCTGCTGACGACCGATCTGGAGACCGGGCCATACCCGTATGCCGGCATCCCTTGGTTTTCGACGGCTTTCGGCCGCGACGGCGTCATTTCCGCCTTGCAGATGCTTTGGCTCAATCCGGGCCTTGCTCGAGGGGTCCTGGCCTTCCTTGCCCACTATCAATCGACCGAGACCTCTGTATTCGACGATGCCGAGCCTGGCAAAATCATGCATGAAACCCGCAAGGGGGAAATGGCCGTGCTGCGCGAACTGCCGTTCGGCCGCTACTATGGCGGCGTCGACACCACGCCACTCTATGTCTACCTGGCTTCGTCCTACGCCGATCGCACCGGAGACGAGGCGTTCGTCGATCGCATGTGGAACTCCCTGGGCGCTGCCACTGCGTGGATGGAAGAGGTCGGAGCCCGCAACGGGGATGGCTTTGTAACCTACAACAGGGCGGCCGACACGGGTCTGTTCAACCAAGGCTGGAAGGACAGTTCCGATGCCGTCTTCCATGCCGACGGCACGATCCCCAAAGGACCGATCGCATTGGTTGAGGTGCAAGGTTATGCCTTCGCCGCATATCAAGGGATGGCGGCGCTGGCCGCCAGGCGGGGCGACGACGCAAAGGCGGCGCACTGGAGCGCCCTGGCAGAGAGGATCCGTCAGGCAGTGGAGACGCATTTCTGGATGCCGGACCGCGATTTCTATGCTTTGGCAATCGACGGACAAGGCAAGCAATGCGCGGTTCGCACGTCCAATGCCGGTCACCTGCTTTATGTCGGGCTGCCGGCGGCGGAACGGGCTCAGTCAGTCGCCACCCAGCTGCTCTCTGGTCATCTCCATAGCGGTTGGGGCGTTCGCACACTGGCCGACGACGAGATCCCATTCAACCCTATGTCATATCATAATGGCTCGATCTGGCCGCACGACACCGCACTCTGCGCCTCCGGGCTCGCCCGCTATCACGAGCGCGACAGCGTCGTGAAGCTGATGAGCGGTATGTTCGAAGCGGCGGTCCGTTTCAACATGCGCCTGCCGGAGCTGTTTTGCGGCTTTACGCGCGCGGCGAGCGATTCACCGGTGGCCTACCCGGTCGCATGTCTGCCGCAGGCATGGTCGGCAGGCTCCGCGTTCATGATGCTGCAGGCCTGCCTGGGCATCCGGGTCGACGGCTGGAAACGCGAGATCACTGTGGAACGCCCGCGGCTGCCGATCGGTATCGACAACATTGTTATCCGCCATCTCGCCATCGGCCAGGCGAAAGTCGATCTCATCTTCGAGCGCATTGGCGACCGCGTTGTGTGCTATCTCGACCATCGCCATGAAGGGCTGGTGCCTCTGGTGGTGCGCTCTTAGCGCAGGCCGGCTAGCGGCCGCTGGGGTTAGCCGCTGTCAGCTGATGGCTAGCAAGGGCGCGCGCGGCCAAGCTGGTCTTGAGCGCCTCCAGGAACACAATGTCGCGGGAAACGTTGCAAAGACAAGTCATCGTCTTTGAGGAAGCCATGGCGATCCGTCGAAAAGCTGAGGAAGCTGGTATTTTTGATCCATCCGAGTTGGCTCTGCTGGCTCGAACGTTCGAACACCTCAAGCTTGAAAGTCAATCGACTGGTCAGCGTGAGGCGCTCGCGTCTCGCATTATTGCCAACTACATGGCCGGCGTGATCGACGAGGCAGAACTGATTTCCCTATCAAGGCAGCCGTTGGGCCGATGACGCTGCCCACCCGCTTGGCGGGCCGTTGCTGCTATGCGGCGGGTGAGGGCGCGTAGCGGCTGCCAAGCGAATAGCGGCTGCCGACATAGGTGAGATTGTTGACGGTCGCGACCGCCGCGCCCGACCAGGTCCGCCGATGCAGGAGCAGGCAGGGGTCGCCGGGCCGAATCATCAGATGGCGGGCCGCCATCTCTTCTGCGGCGACGGCCGAGATCACGTGCTCCACTTCCGTCAGCGGCGTCGCCCGCTGCAGATAGTCGTAGGTGGTGGTCGCAACGAAATTTTGCCGATGGTAGTCCGGTGCGAGAGCCGGATTGACAAAGCGCTCCTCGAGCTGGACAGGCACCTCGTCTTCGAAATGCACGATGATCGAATGGGCGACCGGTCTGCAGCGCGTGAACTCGAAGGCGACAATGAGGTCCAGCGCCGGGTTGCGGATCTTCTCGAGGACGACGACCTCGGCCCTGTGGCGTGCGCCGCGCGCGGCGATCTCGCCGGCAATGTTCCTGATTTCGATGAGGGCCGATTGCGGTTTCGGCGGCGCCACGAAGGTGCCTACGCCCTGGATGCGCAGGAGGTGGCCTTCCGAGGTCAGTTCCCTCAGCGCCCGGTGCACAGTCATCCGCGAGACGCCAAGCGTGCTGACCAGCTCGTTTTCGGAAGGCAGCCTGCGGTCCTTCGGCCATTTGCCGCTGCCGATGTTGCCGAGCACGTAGTCCTTGACCTTTTCGTAGAGGGGCCCGGCGGTTTCGGGAAGCCTGATCATCATCCTCTCTCCATTCGGATGATGGTCTTCAACCCGCCGCTCGTGCCTGCGATCAGGCGCTGGTAGGCGGCGGGAATCTCGCCGATCACGATCTCTTCGGACACGAAGCGCGACAGCGCGGGGGCGAGATCACCAAGCATCGCGACGGCCGGCGCAAGCTCGTCGGCGAAGGCGTGGCAACCGACAAGCGCGATCTCGCGTTCGACCAGGAGGTTGGGGTCGAGATCGAGGCGGCCATGCGATATGCCGACCAGCGCCAGCGTGCCACCCCCGGCCAGGAGCTCGAGCAGTTGCGCCATCACCGCCACGTTTCCCGTCGCGTCGATGGCATGGCGCAAATTGGGATCACAGGGCACGGCGTCCAGGTCGACGACGGTCGCGCCGCTCACCTCGGCCACAAGATCCGCACGCGCCGCATTGCGGTCGGCGACCAGGACCGGCCTCTCACCGTGCCGCGACAGGAGCAGCGCAGCCAGCCCGCCGATCGGGCCGCAACCGGCGATAAGTACCGGCACCCCGGCCGGCGCCGACAGTCGCCGGACGGCGTGCAGGGCGACCGCCAGCGGCTCCGCCATGGCGGCGATTGCGGGATCGAGCGCCGGGTCGTGGCGCAGGAGCAGCCGCGCGGGCAGCTCCGTCTCTTCCGCGAAGCCGCCGTCGCAAACCTCGCCTACAAAGCCCAGTCTGGCACAGACATTATGCAGGCCGGCCCGGCAAGCAGGACATTCGCCGCACCAGAAACGCGAATCGGCGACGACCCGATCTCCGCAGGCCAACTGGGACACGCCGGCGCCCACGGCTGTCACCTCGCCGGCGAACTCATGCCCGGCGACGCTCGGCGCGCGGCTGATCCACTGACCGGTGCGGAAGTTGTGGAGGTCCGAGCCGCAGATGCCGGCAGCCGCCACTTTGAGCCGCACCCAGCCAGGCGCGGGTTCGCCGGGAGACGGGACATCCTCCACCCGCAAATCGCCCGCCGCGTGGAGTCTGGCAGCCTTCATCGTCGCTACCGCACCAGATATCGGTCGCGCACGTCGGAGACGGCGTGTTCATGCGAGGAGAAGCCTTCGTAGCGGGCAAGCGTGCGGGCATGGCGCGCGAATTCCGGATAGGCCGCCGCCGTCACGTAGCCGATGGAAGAACGCTTGACGAAATCCGTGACCGAGAGCGGGCCCCAGGTACGCGCCCAGCGGCTGGTCGGCAGGACGGCGTTGGGGCCTAACCCGAAATTGCCGATCGAGACTGGCGTGTGCGGCCCCATCAAGATCTCGGCGGCTTCGGTGATGTGGCCAAGGTGTGCGAAGGGATCGTTGGAGAGTATCTCCAAATGCTCCGGTGCATAGTCGTTGATGAAGCGGTAGCTCTCCTCGATCGCCGCCGCCAGGACGATGCCGCCAGAGGCGCCGGTCAGCACCGCGGTGGAAAACGCTACCCGCTGCTCGGTCATGCGCGCCCAGTGCTCGGGCAGGGCGGCCAATGCCTCCTCGGCCACGCGGCGGCTGTGTGTCACCAGGTAGGCCGATGAGTCCGGTCCGTGCTCCGCCTCGATGAGGAGGTCGAGCGCGGCTAGCCCGCCATGCACGCTGTCGTCGGCGAGGATGATCGCTTCGGACGGACCGGCGGGAAGGCCGGGAGCGATCACCCCGGCAA
>NZ_RZSW01000258.1:0-8282 GCF_003997375.1 Mesorhizobium sp. M5C.F.Ca.IN.020.29.1.1
TCCTATCGCCTCGTCAAAGGCCGGGTAGCGCGTGGCGACGCCGCGCATCGTCTGGGAAGCATCGCCATGGCAGCCGGCGCAGGCAACATCCGCCCTGCCCCCCGCCTGTTGCCAGAGCTGCTCGCCCTGCAGCACCCACAGCATGCCGGGGTTGCTCGTGTCGTCGGCCTGCAGCGCCTGCGTCTCCGGCGTCATAAAGTCGAAACCGGAGCGCTTCGCGCTGTCTTCGATGCCGGCGGCAGAGACGATGCCGCAAATAGCGGCAACACCGAGGGCTGCTAGCCGCCAAGGCGTATGCATTAGTTCACCGTTATCATGGCGGACGCCGTCTGCGTCCTTCCTGTGTCGTCCGTCCAGGTGAAGTCGATCGTGCCGCTCGTCGTGGCGACGAGCGTGAAGGCAATGAACGGATTGGCCGACACCGCTGGAAAGAGATCGGCCGAAAACACCTCCTCGCCGTTGTAGGCGCAGGCGAAGCGGCGGATGATGTCGCGGGGGATGTTGGAGCCGTTCGGGCCGATACGATAGCCGGTTTCCATCGGATGGGCGATCATCGCCTTGATCTCGACGACCTCGCCCTGCCTGGCCGTTTTCGGCACATTGACGAGCGCGCGCGCCATTATGAGAGATCCTCGATGCAGGCGGCCAGCGTGACGATGGCGCTCGCCCGGCTCGACCAGAAGCTGCCGTCGCTCATCTCCGCAACGGCCACCACCACCTGAGAGGTCGCGAGCCGGATCCGCGTCGAGACGGTGGCGCGGCCCGTGCGCGGCCCGAGGTGGAAAACCGCGACATTCGCCTCCGGGTTCTTCTCGTTGAAGACCGCGATGCGTCGGATATGGTCGTCCGCGGTCATCGGGCTCTCGGCGGCGACCGTGATCCCGACCGCGTTGCCGTTCTCGACCAGGGGTGGCAGATCGAGCCGGATGCGGCCGTCGAGGACGTCGGCTCCCCCGGTGAAGGTCCGGATCGCGTCCTCGAGGCTCGGACGGGCAACAGCCCAGCGCGGCAGACTTATCACCAGCAGACCAGTCATGCCGGCCCGAAGAAACTGCCGCCGTCCGGCCAAGCCTCCGTGAACTCGAAGCGGGTCTTCGTGCATAATCACCCCTTCAGCGTGGTGAGGTAGGCGACGATATCCTCGATATCGGCGCCGCTCAGGATCGGCTTGCTGCGCCAGACGGTGGCGACACGCCGGCCTTGCTCATCCGCGACCGGATAGTAGGAAGGCATGATCGTGTTCGGCACGAGCCGCTTCATGTCGACCACGCGCAGCCGGATCTGGCCATCCGAAAGCCTTGCCCCGACGCCGGTCAGGTCGGGCGCCAGCGTGCCGTGCAGATGCGCGTCGGGAAACGGGCCGCTGTGGCAGAGCGTGCAGAGGCTGCGCTGCCGGTCCGAGATCAGCGTGGCGCCGCGCGCCGGATCGCCCTTGCCGCCGACCAGAGGCTCCATGATCGCATCGCCGGTCACGACATAAGACCCCATCTCCTCGCCGGCACCGGGCGAGGCCGCAAGCTGCAATCCCATAAGAGCGAGGCAAGCCACCCTCATCATCCGAACGCTTCACTGGTGATCGTTCGGAACCAGTCCTCCGCATAGGCCGCTTCCAGTTCGCGATCGGAGGGCTGTGCTTCGAGCGGGCTGGTGCCGCCCGCACCCTCCACCTCGGCAAGCAGGCCGTCGCGCGGCTGGTAGACGCCTGCGATCGAAATGCCGTAGCCGGGCGCGACCAGGCTGTAGCAGGTGTTGATGAGCTTCGGCTGCGCCGGCTGCCGCTCCCTGACCAGCGCGCTGACCGCCTCGGCGCAAGCTTTTGCCTGGGCGTTGGCGCTGAAGGCGGATTTCGGCATAGCCCCGCCGATCGCCGCGTCGCCGACGACGTGGATCGCCGGCTGCAGGCGGGACTCGAAGGTGACCGGGTCGATCGGACACCAGCCCGTCTGATCGGCGACGCCGGCCGACTGCGCGATCCCGCCCGCACGCTGCGGCGGGATCACGTTGGCGACATCCGCCTTGTGATTGCCGAACTCGGTCACCAGCGTCCTTGCCGCCGGGTCGACTTCCGTCACCCTGCCGCCCGAGGACAGTGGCACCCATTCGATCAAGCCGGGATAGAGCTCTTGCCAGGCCGCTTCGAACAGGCGCTGCTTCGAAAAGGCGTCCTTGGCGTCGAGGATGATCAGCTTGGAGCGTGGCTTGCTGGTCTTGAGGTAATGCGCGATCAGGCTTGCCCGCTCGTAGGGACCGGGCGGGCAGCGGAACGGATTGGCTGGCGCGGAGAGAACGACGACCCCACCGTCCGGCATCGCCGCGAGCTGGTCGCGCAGCAGCAGCGTCTGCGGCCCCGCCTTCCAGGCATGCGGCATGATCGCCCCTGCCGCCTCGTCGTAGCCCGGCAAAGCGTCGAAGCGCAGGTCGACGCCCGGCGCCAGCACCAGTCTGACGTAGCCGATGTCCGTACCATCCTCCAGCCGAACGCGCCGGCGCTCAGCATCAACGGCGACAGCGCGCTTGCGAATGAGGCCGATGTCGCCGAATCGGTCATAACCGAAGGTCTGCGCCTCGATGCCACGCAGCCCTGCAACAACGGCATTGCTGAACGGGCAGGCCAGATAGGCTGTCGCTGGCTCGATCAGCGTCACGGCAAGGTCGCGATCCAGCCGTTTCAGCGCGCGGGCGCAGCTCGCCCCGGCAAAGCCGCCGCCGACGACGATCACGCGGGGCTGCGCCTGTGCGCGCACCTGCGGCGCGGCAAGGACGGCCGCGGCGACGCTGGCCGCCGCGCCACCGATCAGGGCTCTACGGCTGGGCATGGCGTGCCGCCTCCGGTTTAGCGAGCCATTCGGCGATGGCGCGCGTCTCCTCCTCGGTAAATCCCCTGGCGATGCGGTCCATGACCGTCGCCTTGCGCTCACCGGAACGGAAGGCTTGCATCTGGGCAATGATGTCGTCGGCCGCATGGCCGTCGAGCGAGGGGATGGCTGAGCCGAGCGCCGCCGGCCCGTGACAGCCGGTGCACGCCGTCGCACCAGGCGCCGCGTCGGCCCGCGCCGACGCGCTGGCCACGAGCCCCGCAAGCAGAACGGGCACGAACGATCGTCTGCCGCGCCTGTTCTTCGAGCGCCTCATGTCATGCGAGGTCATGGTTTTTCAACGGCAGTGTGCGGATGCGCTTTCCGGTGGCGGCGAAGATCGCATTGAGGACGGCCGGCGCGGCGACCGCTATGGTCGGCTCGCCGACGCCGCCCCAGAAGCCGCCGGACGGCAGTATGATCGTCTCCACCTCCGGCATCTCGGCCATGCGCAGAACCTCGTAGCTGTCGAAGTTCTCCTGCTCCATGCGGCCGCCATTGACCGTGCACTCGCCGTAAATGCAGGCGGAAAGGCCGTAGACGAAGGAGCCCTCGACCTGCCGCTCCACCTGTGCGGGATTGACGACATGACCCGGATCGGTGGCCGCCACAATGCGGTGGATCCTGAGCTGCCCGTCGGTGACCGAAACCTCCGCTGCCGCCGCGACAAAACTGCCGAAACCCATGATCTGCGCGAGCCCGCGGTGAACACCCGCTGCGGCCGGGGTGTCCCAGCCGATCCGTTCGGCAACCGCCTCCAGTACAGCGAGATGCTTCGGATGTTTGGCCATCAGCTTGCGGCGGAAGGCGAGCGGGTCGACGCCGGCCGCATGGGCGAGTTCGTCCATGAAACACTCGACGTAGAGCGCGTTCTGGTTGAGGTTCACGCCGCGCCAGAATCCTGGCGGGATCGGCGGGTTGCGCATCGCATGGTCGACAAGCAGATTGTCCACCGTATATCCCAGCGTGCCTTCCGTGCCGGCGAGCACGAGGCCCTGAAAGACCACCGGGTCCATACCGTTCTGCATGCCTTCCGGCCGCACTGCGGCAAGGATCGACTGGCCGGATATGCGCATGTGCAGAGCGGTCAGGTTGCCGTCCGCGTCAAGCGAGCCCGTCAGTCGGCATCGCGTGGTCGGGTGATAGGCGCCGTGCAGCATATCCTCTTCGCGCGACCACATAAGCTTTACTGGCGTTCCTGGCACCTGCTTGGCAATGCTGACCGCCTGGCGCACATAGTCCTGGAAGTTGCCGCGCCGGCCGAAGCCGCCGCCGAGATGGATCTTGTGCACCTCGCATTGCTGCACCGGCAGGCCTGCGGCCTCGGCCGCTGCAGCAAGGCTCGCCTCGCCATTTTGGGTCGGCACCCATACCTCGCAGCGCTCCGGCGTGTAGAGCGCCGTCGCGTTCATCGGCTCCATGGTCGCGTGGTTCTGATAGGGGTAGGCATAGGTCGCCGTGACCGTCCGGCCGGCGGCGGACAGGGCGGCACCCGCGTCACCTTGCTCGGCGCCAATGAAGGCATCATTTGCGGCGAGGCCCTCTTCGAGCATCGCCGCGATCGAGGCGCTGGTGACCTGCCTGTTGGGACCTTCGTCCCAGACGACCGGCAGGGCATCGAGAGCGGTCTTCGCCCGCCACCACGTGTCGGCGACAACGGCAACGGCGGTTTCGTCGACCTGAACGACGGTGCGCACGCCGGGCATGCCTGCGACCGCCGCCGCGTCGAAGCTCTCCACCTTGCCGCCGAAATACGGACAGGCCCGGATCGCCGCGTTGAGCATGTTCGGCAGCTTGAGATCAACACCGTAAACCTGGCTGCCGTTGAGCTTGTCGGCCGTGTCGAGCCGCGGCAGCGGCTTGCCGGCTATGGTCCAATCCTTGGGGTCCTTCAGCGTGATGTTGGCGGGCGGCGTCATCCGCGCGGCGGCGGCGGCCAACTGACCATAAAAGGTGGCGCGATCTGATGCTGCATGCGTGACCATGCCCATCCTTGCAGTGCATTCGCTGGCCGGCACGCCCCATTCGGCGGCCGCTGCGGCAATCAGCATCTCGCGCGCAACGGCGCCACCAATGCGCACATACTCGTGCGACTCGCGGATACCGCGGCTGCCCCCGGTCGAGAAATTGCCCCACACGCGGTCGCGTGCGAGGTTCTGGGCCGGCGACGGATATTCGGTCGTGACCTTTGACCAGTCGCAATTCAGCTCCTCGGCGACGAGTTGCGCCAGGCCGGTCAACGTCCCCTGTCCCATCTCGGAACGGGCGATGCGGATGACAACCGTATCGTCGGGCCTGATCACCACCCAGGCATTGATCTCCGGCGCGGTCTCGGCGCCCTCGGCAAGTGCCGGCTTGATGAACGGCACGTTGAATCCGAGGGACAGGCCGCCGGCCGTGGAGGCCACGCCGATGATGAAGCTGCGGCGGGAGATGGAAATTATGGCGTTCATGACTGATCTCCTCAACCGCGCTGCGTGGCTTCGCCGCTTTTGGCGGCCAGCTTGATCGCGGCGCGCACCCGGTTGTAGGTGCCGCAGCGGCAGATATTTGTGATCTCGGCGTTGATGTCCTCGTCCGCGGGGTTCGGGTTCTGCATGAGCAGGCCCGCCGCAGCCATGATCATGCCGGCCTGGCAGTAGCCGCATTGCGGCACATCGAGCGCAAGCCAAGCCTGCTGGACCGGATGTGAACTGTCTGGCGAAAGCCCTTCGATGGTGGTGATTTGCTGGTCCGGCTCGACCGCGCTCACCGGAAGTACGCAGGAGCGCGTGGCGACGCCGTCTATATGGACGGTGCAGGCGCCGCAGGCGGCAACGCCGCAACCGTACTTCGTGCCGGTAAGCCCGATCTGCTCGCGGATCACCCACAGCAGCGGCGTATCCGGATCGACCTCGATGTCACGGGGCGTGCCGTTGATGATCAATCTGGCCATTGTGCAATCCTTTCGATCAAAGGCTGGCGAGGACCGCCGTCTGGATGCCGCGCGGCATGGCCTGGCGGCAAAGACCGGAAGTCCGGGCTAGCGACGAGGCCAAGTTAGGCGGAAGCTGTCGCAGAACCTTGTCCCGACGACCGGCAGTTCATCGCAAGCTGTCGCAGGCGCTGCGCTCTGATACATCTCGTTACACTTCTCACGCTTTGTTGATGCCGCACGAGATTGCCGCCGTGGCGCAGAAGGTGATCATCCGTGTAGACGCAATCTAAATATCGTCGATACTGGCCGACTATTCAGCGGCGGCTTTGGAGCATTGGTATGGAAGCGGCGCAGCACATCGCGGTCGTCGACGACCACAGGGACATCCGCGACCTCGTCGGGAAATACCTCACCCAGCAAGGTTATCGCGTCAGCGTCGCCGACAGCACGGCCGCGCTCAAGCGGCTGCTCGACCGCAGCCTGCCCGATCTTATCGTCCTCGACGTCATGATGCCTGGCGAGGACGGCATTGCCGCCTGCCGGCACGTGCGCGGGACGGTGGACGTTCCGATCATCTTTCTTACCGCCATGGCCGAGGAGATCGACCGGATCGTCGGCCTCGAGATCGGGGCCGACGACTACCTGACGAAGCCGTTCAATCCGCGAGAACTGCTGGCGCGGATTAAGGCCGTGCTCAGGCGAGTCCACAGCCTGCCGCCGCAGCGCGGTCGTCTCAAATCGAACGCGCTGCGGTTCGACCGCTGGACGCTGAATGTAGGCCGCCGCGAGCTGGTCGGGCTCGACGGCGTGGCGGTCGCGCTCAGCACGGCTGAATTCCGCCTTCTCACCGCCTTTATCGAGCATGTCGGGATCGTACTCAGCCGGGATCAGCTGCTCGACCTCACGGTTGGGCGCTCGGCCGACGGGTTCGACCGGGCCGTCGACAACCAGGTGAGCCGGCTGCGCAAGAAAATCGAGGCGGACCCGAAGAGTCCGATGCTGATCAAGACGCACTGGGGCGGCGGCTACTGCTTCACCGCCGAGGTGGCTCCGGCATGATGCTGTTGTGGAGACGCAGCCTGGCGGCCCGCTTCCTCATGCTGGTGCTGCTTGCGCTCGCCCTGTCGCAGGCAATCACATTCCTGATCTCGTGGGACGAGCGCGGACAGGCCCTGCACGCGGCGGCCAAGGGCGAGTTCGTCAGTCGCACGTCCTCGCTTGCGCTTCTGCTGGACACCACGCCGCCCTCGCTTCGGCCCGACATCCTCAACGTCAGCGGCACGGCCTATACGCGTTTCTGGACCTCGGACGGCGGACCGAACAATCCCCTCGCCTGGCAACAGGAAGCCTTGACCCAGCTCGCCAAGCCGCTGCCCGGGATTGCCGGGAAGTATGCCGCCTACGTGAACGGACAGGCCTCGAGCGCAGTCGATGCCGCCGACCGTTCCGTGCCGCCGCGCATGGTGGATTTGTCCGGCAATGGCAGGCCTTTCTCTCGGCCGGCCAAGTTTCTTTATATGGACGCCGCCCCAAACGGCATGGGCCTTTCCGTCCGCCTCGATGACAGCACCTGGCTGAATGCGGCCTACGCCAAGGCAATGCCGAACGCCTTCTGGACGACGCAATCGGCGATATCGCTGGCGCTCACTGCACTCATCCTCTCCGCCATCGCGATTTTCGGGGCGCAGGCAATCGCGCGTCCGCTGCGACGGCTCGCCAATGCCGCTGAACTGTTCGGCCGCGGCGAGGCTGTGCCGCGGCTGCCGGAATCAGGGCCGGCCGACATCCGCCAGACCGCCGAGGCGTTCAATCGCATGCAGGAGCGCCTGCAGCGTTTCGTCGAGGACCGCACGCGCATGCTGGCGGCGATCAGTCACGACCTGCGCACGCCGCTGACCTCGCTCAGGCTGCGCGCGGAGTTTGTCCAGGATCACGATCTCCAGGAAAAGATGTTGAAGACCATCGAGGAGATCCAGTCGATGACGGAAGCAGCGCTCGCCTTCGCGCGCGAGGACGCCGCCGTGGAGGAGACGCGAACCGTCGATCTTTCGGCGCTGGCCGGCAGCCTCTGCGACGATCTGGCAGAGCTGGGCCAAAACATCACCGTCAGCGACGGGCCAAAGGTGCTGTATCGCTGCCGGCCGGACTCCCTTCGCCGGGCGATCCGCAATCTCGTCGAAAATGCCGTCCGCTATGGCGAGCAGGCCAAGGTGAGCCTGGTCAGGAGTGCCGACAGCCTGGACATCGTGGTCGAGGACGCCGGACCTGGCATACCGCCAGGCGATATGGAACAGGTGTTCGCCCCCTTCTTCCGCCTGGAGCAGTCGCGCAACCGGGAGACTGGCGGCGTCGGGCTCGGCCTGTCAATTGCCCGCGCCATCGCCCGTCACCACGGCGGCGACATCGTGCTGGAAAACCGGAGCAACGGTCTTCGCGCGGTCATCAGGCTGCCGCTCATCGACATGGCCAAGCAGCTGGCCCCGGCGCCTGTACCTGAAACGCACCCTCCG
>NZ_RZSW01000259.1:0-8271 GCF_003997375.1 Mesorhizobium sp. M5C.F.Ca.IN.020.29.1.1
GCGACGCGACACCGGAGATCTACAGCGAGATCAAGCGACACAAGACGACCCTGCTGTTCGTCAACACACGCAGTCAGGCCGAGCTGCTGTTCCAGGAATTGTGGCGGGTCAATGAGGACACGTTGCCGATCGCGTTGCATCACGGCTCGCTCGACGTCGCCCAGCGCCGGCGCGTCGAGAAAGCGATGGGCGAGAATGCCTTGCGCGCCATCGTCGCCACTTCGACGCTCGACCTCGGTATAGACTGGGGCGACGTCGACCTGGTCGTGCATGTCGGCGCGCCGAAGGGGGCAAGCAGGCTGGCGCAGCGTATCGGCCGCGCCAACCACCGCATGGATGAGCCGTCGAAGGCGATCCTGATCCCGGCCAACCGCTTCGAGGTGCTGGAATGCCGGGCGGCGCTCGACGCCAATTATCTCGGCGCCCAGGACACGCCGCCGCTGGTCAATGGCGGGCTCGACGTGCTGGCGCAGCATGTGCTGGGTTGCGCTTGCGGCGCGCCATTCCTTGCAGATACGCTGTTCGAGGAAGTAAGAACGGCTGCACCTTATACCAGCCTCGATCGGCCCACGTTCGACCGTGTCGTCGATTTCGTCGCCACCGGCGGCTATGCGCTGAAGAACTATGAGCGCTACGCCCGTATCCGCCTGAACAAGGACGGGCTGTGGCGCGTGTCCAATCCTCGCATTGCCCAGCAATACCGGCTGAATGTCGGCACCATCATCGAAGTTCCGGCACTCAACGTGCGCTATGTCCAGGCCGGCAGCAGAGGCTCTGCCTCGCGCGGCGGCCGGGTTCTCGGCAAGATCGAGGAGGCTTTCCTTGAAACGCTGACGCATGGCGATACCTTCATGTTCGCCGGCAAGGTGCTGCGCTTCGAAGGCATCCGCGAGAACGAGTGCTTCGTATCGAATGCGCCCGGCAGCGACGCCAAGGTGCCTTATTATGGCGGCGGCAAATTCCCGCTTTCAACCTACCTCGCCGAACAGGTCCGCATCATGCTGGACGACCCGCAGCGATGGAAAAAGCTGCCGGAACAGGTCGCCGACTGGCTAAGCTTCCAGGCCGACAAATCGGTGCTGCCGAAACGCGACGACCTGCTGATCGAGACCTTTCCGCGCGGAAACCGGCACTATCTGGTGGCCTATCCGTTCGAGGGCAGGCTGGCGCACCAGACGCTCGGCATGCTGCTCACCCGCCGGCTCGACAGGGCGGGAGCCAGGCCGCTCGGCTTCGTCGCCACCGACTATGCACTTGCCATATGGTCGCTTGCTGATATGGGCAGGATGTTCAGGGCAAAGAAACCTTCGCTCGGCGAACTTTTCGACCAGGACATGCTGGGCGATGACCTCGAAGCCTGGCTCGCCGGCAGCTGGCTCTTGAAGCGCACCTTCCGCAATTGCGCGCTGATCTCGGGGCTGATCGAAAAACGTCATCCGGGCCAGGAGAAGAGCGGCCGTCAGGTCACCGTGTCGACCGATCTCATCTACGACGTCCTGCGCAGCCATGAGCCCGACCATATCCTGTTGCAGGCGACGCGTGCCGATGCGGCCACCGGTCTGCTGGATGTCAGCAGACTTGCCGAGATGCTCTCGCGTATCCAGGGACGAATCGTGCATAAGAACCTTGAGCAGATCTCGCCGCTCGCCGTGCCGATCATGCTCGAGATCGGCAAGATGCCGGTGCATGGCGAGGCCGATGATACGCTGCTGATGGATGCGGCAACGCTGGTCGAGGAGGCCATGGGGACGAAATGACACTTGCGCTCGCCATGACTAGGCCCCTGGCGGATGCCGATCGTATCGGCATCGCCGGCGAGCGCGCAATCTGCGATCGGCGCGGCGTGCTTTATTTTCCCGAGCTTCGGCTTCTGGCCGTGTCCGACTTGCATCTGGAAAAGGGATCGTCGCTGGCACGGCGCGGTACGTTGATCCCGCCTTACGATACCGGCGCGACATTGCTCCGATTGCAGGCGGTGATTGCCGATTATCAGCCGGCGATCGTCGTCAGCCTCGGCGACAGCTTTCATGACGGCGGCGGCGCCGCGCGCATGCACTCCAGCTTTCGCGAGCGGCTGGAAGGACTGATGGCCGGCCGCGACTGGTTCTGGGTCGCCGGCAACCATGACCCGGACGCGCCGGCCGACCTGCCCGGCGAGACGGTGCGCGAGCTGGCCATAGGCTCTCTCGTATTCCGGCATGAACCTTCGGCATTGAGAGTGGAAGGCGAGGTCGCCGGCCATCTGCACCCTTGCGCCCGCATCGTGCAGCAAGGCCGCTCGGTGCGGCGCCGCTGCTTTGCCGGCGATGGCGGCCGCATGATCATGCCGGCCTTCGGCGCCTATACCGGCTCGCTCAATGTGCTCGATCGCGCTTATGCCGGGCTGTTCCGCCGCGAAACGCTGATGGCCTATATGCTCGGCGCTGAGCGCATCTTCGCCATTTCCCACGCGATGCTCAGGCCGGGCTGAGCTGCTCTACCTGCCATAGTAGAGGGTGACTGTGTGCTTGGCTTCGGCGAAGAACAGCCAGCGCTCGACCAGCATGCCAGCGAACTGGACGATTGCGGCGAGTGTCGACAGCACCGCCGCATAGGGCCATGGCAAGGCGAACACGGCAACCAGCAGCAAGACGGGCAGAGCGAAGGCCAGCACTTGCGTGATCTGGCGCAGCCGCGCCTTGTGCTTGCGTGCGATGCGAAAGCCCATCTCCTTGAGCAGATAGTTTTCCTCGGTGTGCGGCCATTCCAGCGACCGCACAGTACCGCCGGCAAGCCCGGTCGCGGTGTTGACGGTTGTCGCAATTTCCAGTCTGTCATTGTATCGCCAGGTTGCCACCTTCCAGCTCCAGCCAAGCAAGGTCAGCAGCATGCAACCTGCCAGAAGAATAGTCGAACCGATGGCGAAACCCTGCAGCAGCGCGTTGAGAAGCACGCCGCCGCTCATCGCCGAAAAAATGAGATAACCGGGCAAGGTATAGCGGCTGTGCCACTGGGCGATCGGCTTCAGCGATGCATAGATCATGCCGGTGGTGCAGACCGTGATGACCGCGCCGACCGCAGCCAGCAGCCCGGCTACGGCCACCCAGCCGTCCGTGCGGCCAAGGACCACCCAGCCCATGGCGAACAGCCCCGCCGGCACGAAGGTCGCGACCGACGCAACGCCTTCGCGCGACAACCAGGAGCTGCGCCATTGCGAGAATGCCCTCCAGGCACGATCTGGCCGGCCGAGGTGGCCGGCCGACGACAACAGGCCGGCCGAGATCAGTCCAAGCGCCAGCCCCATGCCGACGAGGCCGAGCCAGAAGTCAGGCGGGACGAACCCTGGTCCAGCCAGCACCCCAAGCAGCGCGAGCAGGCCGTAACCGGCACCCGTAGCGGTGGTGAAAAAGACGACCGAGAAAGCTGGATGCATGGATGTGCGGATCAGTTCGAAAGCATGCGGTCGACCCAGCCGAGGAAACCGCCCTCGGCCCGCACCGCTTCGAGCGCCGGCGCCGGCACCGATGCGGCGCGTGTGGTATGGGCGCGCGGCGGCAAATATTTGTTGGTCGGGTGATAGCCGAGTTCGGGCATCAGGTCGACGCCGCCGCGCTCGGCCACCAGCTGCGATACGGCCGATGCCGGGTCGCCGAGATCGCCGAAATGCCGCGCGCTGGTCGGGCAGGCGGCGACGCAGGCCGGCACGCGGTCTTCTTCCGCCAGATTGTCGTTGTAGATGCGGTCGACGCACAGCGTGCATTTCTTCATCACGCCAACATCGGTGTCGAATTCTCGCGCGCCATAGGGGCAGGCCCAGCTGCATAGTTTGCAGCCGATGCACTTGTCCTCGTCGACCAGCACGATGCCGTCCGAGGTCCGTTTGTAGGAGGCGCCGGTCGGGCAGACGGTGACACAGGCCGGTGTCTCGCAATGCAGGCAGGAGCGTGGGAAATTGACCGTGCGCCCACCCGTCTCCGTTATGTGCTCATAGCTGTGCACGCGGTTGAACCAGACCCCGTCGACATCGCCGCCATAGGGATCGAGGTCGGTCAGCGGCGCCATGTGACCGCCGGTGTTCCATTCCTTGCAGGCGGTGACGCAGGCCTGGCAACCGACGCAGGTGTCGAGATCGATGACCAGGCCGAGCTTCTTGTCGGTATGGGCGGGAAGGCAGGTCATGGTCTGGCAGCCTCTCTTTCCCGGCGGAACTCGGCCCCGAAACTGAGCTTGTCAGGCGAGGGTTCGAAATGCGGCGGCTGCCGGAAGCGCTCGAACTGCGGCTCGGTGAAGCCTGCTTCTTCAGCGCATTTGACGATGCGGACGCGCAGGTCGAACCATGCCGCCTGGCCGGTCACCGGATCGGAATTCGAATAGCGCTTGCCGTTCGCATCGGCGGAGGTCTGGTCGCCGATGATATGGTTGAGCAGGAAGCCGCGATTCGATTCGGCGGCGTCGTCCTTCAGCCCCCAGCTGCCGCGCCGTTTGCCGATCGCGTTCCAGGTCCACACCGTATCCGGGTTGACGCCGTCGACCAGCTTGATCTGCCCCTTGACCCTGCCGTTGATGCTCTCGATCCACACCCAGTCCTCATCGGCAAGGCCGAGGCCGGCCGCGGTCCGGTTGTGCACGAACAGCCGGTTCTGGCTGGTGATCTGCCGCAGCCACGCGTTCTGCGAACCCCAGGAGTGGTACATATGCATCGGCCGCTGTGTCAGCGCGTGCAGCGGGTATTTCTCGAGGTCGACAGCGGCCTCCTCGAAGGGCGCATACCAGAACGGCAGCGGATCCATATAGGTCTCGATGCGGCTGCGCTCTGCCTCCGGCGGCCGCACCCTCCCATGGCCGCGCGCGGCGAGGCGAAAGCGCTGCATCGGCTCGGAATAGAGCTGGAAGACGATCGGCTCGGCCTTCGTGACAAAGCCCATATTCTCGGCGAAATCGAGATAGGAGCGGTTGGCCATCTTGTAGTAGCGCTGGTCGTCCGCAAAATCATGGTGCCAGAAGCCGCCATTGTCGATGTAGCGCTGAAGCTGGTCGGGATTGGCCTCGCCCTTACCGATCGAGGCGCCGTCCTTGCCGCGCCAGCCGGCGAGCGGGCCGATCCCCGGCGAGCGCTCATGATTGACGATGTAATCGGCATAGTCGCGGTATTTGGCCGAGCCGTCGTCGTCGACGAAGCCGGGCAAGCCGAGCCGCGCGCCGAGCTCTATCAGCACCGACTGGAATGGCCTGACGTCGCGGTCCGGCTCGACGACGGGATGGCGGATGGCGTCGCCCGGGCCGTCGGCATGGCTGATCGGCCGGTCGAGCAGGCTGATGCAGTCATGCCTTTCGAGATAGGTGGTGTCGGGAAGCACGAGGTCGGCGAACGGCACGGTCTCGGAATAATAGGCGTCGGAATAGATGATGAAGGGGATCTTGTAGTTTCCGGCCTCGTCGCTGTCGGTCAGCATGGCGATGGTCTCGACGGTGTTCATCGACGAGTTCCAGGCCATGTTGGACATGTACATCATCAGCGTATCGATCTTGTAGGGATCGCCGGCCCAGGCGTTGCGGATGACGGTGTGCATGAGTCCATGCGCGGCGAGCGGCGAGTCCCAGGAGTAAGCCTTGTCGATACGGATGGGCGCGCCGTCATCATCGACCAGCAGATCGTCCGGCCCGCAGACGAAGCCGAGCGGCATGCCCTCCAGCGGCGTCATCGGCCTGACGTTCTTGCCCGCCGGCTTCAGCTCCGGCGGCGCCGAGCGGGGGTAAGGCGGCTTGAAGCGAAAGCCGCCCGGCACGTCCACTGTGCCGAGAAGCACCTGAAGCAGATGAATGGCGCGGCAAGAGTGAAAGCCGTTCGAATGGGCCGAGATGCCGCGCATCGCGTGCATCGACACTGGCCGGCCCTTGATCGTCTCGTGCCGGCGACCGGCCCAGTCCGTCCACGCCACCGGCAGTTCGATCGCCTGGTCGAAGGCGACATGCGCCAGTTCGGCGGCGATCCGGCGGATGGTGTCGGCGGGTACGCCGCAGCGTTCGGCAACCGCATCGGGAGAATAGCTCTCCTGCAGATAGCGGTCGGCGATGAGCTGGAAGACCGGCACGCAGCGGTGGCCGTCGACCTGGAAGTTGCCGGTCAGCGCCGGTTTTGCATCAGTGTCGGTGGCGCTGATGGGCACTTTCGCCGCCCTGTCCCAGGCCAGCGGATTGCCGTCACTGTCGCGCGCGAACAGCCCGTCATCGGCCGCACCCGACTCCTGGATGACGAGGACATGGGCGTTGGTGTAACGCAGCAAATAATCGAGGTCGACGCGGCCGGCCTTCAGCAATTCGTGGACGAGGGCAAACACGAACAGGCCGTCGGTGCCAGGCCGGATGCCGATCCAGTCATCGGCGATGGCGTTGTAGCCGGTGCGGCACGGATTGATCGAGACCACCTTGGCGCCGCGCGCCTTGAGCTTGCCGAGACCGATCTTGATCGGATTGGAATCATGGTCTTCGGCCACGCCGAACAGCATGAAGTATCTGGTGTTGTCCCAGTCGGGTTCGCCGAACTCCCAGAATGAGCCGCCGATGGTATAGAGCCCGCCGGCCGCCATATTGACCGAGCAGAAGCCGCCATGGGCGGCGAAATTCGGCGTGCCGAACTGGCTCGCCCACCAGCCGGTCAAGGATTGCGACTGATCGCGCCCGGTGAAGAAGGCGAGTTTCTTCGAATCGGTCTGGCGTATCCTCGAAAGCCGTTCCGTCGCGATGGAAAATGCTTCCTCCCACTCGATCTCACGGAATTCTCCCGAGCCGCGCGGACCTGTGCGCAGCAATGGCTTCTTCAACCGGGCCGGACTGTAGTGCTGCATGATGCCGGCGCTGCCCTTGCCGCACAGCACGCCACGATTGACCGGATGGTCCTTGTTGCCGTTGATGTAGCGGACCTTGCCGTCCTTGATGTGGACGTCGATGCCGCAGCGGCAGGCGCACATGTAGCAGGTGGTCTTGGCGATGCTGTCGGAGACATCGGGCGAAGTATTGACGCCATCGCCCTCGTCGGGCGCGCGTGTGTCGGCAAGGGGCCGTTGGGACGGTGCGGAATTGGCGCCGCGCAGCGTTCGGTGGTTCATGATCCGGTGCTTTTGTAAGCCGTGAATTTGGCTCTCGTCTTCGGCCCGGGGCCGCGCATGTAGTGCTCTTCCGGATGATAGCGATCGCCGGCAAGCCGGCGCCGTAGGCTGCGGGTCCAATGGGCAAACAGGGATTTTAACCGCCCGATCACATTCTACCCTTTGCGGCCTGGCCGCGATATTTTTCCAATTTCTTTCAGAAACTTAGAACAAAGCAATCGATCCGTCTAACAAGTTGCTCTTGTAACTTCAATCGAATTTGTTTCTTAATTCTCTCATGACCCTAGACCAATTGCGGATCTTCGTTGCTGTCGCCGAGCGAGGGCATATGACCAAGGCGGCCGAGCTGCTGGGCATTTCCCAGTCGGCGGCGTCGGCCGCCATCCGCTCGCTCGAACAGCAGCACGGCGTCCGGCTGTTCAACCGGGTCGGCCGCAACATCGAGCTCGCGCAGACCGGGCACCGGTTCTTGCCTGAGGCCAAGGCCGTGCTCGAGCGGGCGGCTGCCGCTCACAATGTGCTGGAGCACGTTTCCCAGACGATCACCGGCAGCCTTTCGATCGCCGCCAGCCAAACTATTGCCAGCTACTGGCTGCCGCGCCGCCTGGCCTCCTTCCACGAGGCCTATCCCGCCGTCAGGCTGAGCGTGACCATCGGCAACACCAGGCAGGTCGAGACCAATGTCCTGGACGGTACGGCGGATTTTGGCTTGGTCGAGGGGCGCACTGAATCCGACATATTGCGGCGCGCCAAGGTCGATGTGGATCGACTGATGCTGGTCGTGGCGCATTCGCATCCCGAGATCGTTGAAGTCTCGCGCGGGCATCCGGATATCAGGGAGTTCCGCTGGATCATCAGGGAAGGCGGATCAGGCACGCGCGAGGTGCTGGAAGATCTTGCCCGCCGCGAAGGGATCTCGTTCGCGGACCTGCGGATATTCCTAGTACTGCCGAGCAACGAGGCGGTTCGTCAGGTGGTCGAGGCCGGCGCCGGCGCCACCATCATTTCGAGGCTCGTCGTCGAACGAGCCGTTGCCGAAGGCAGCTTGCGGTCCGTGCCAATCGAACTACCGAAGCGCGATTTCGCGATGATCACGCATCGTGACCGGCAGGCAAGCCTGGCCCAGATGGCACTCAAGGTGCATCTGAGCGCGAGGGCCGACGAAACGGTCCGGGAATAAGCCGGG
>NZ_RZSW01000025.1:0-4016 GCF_003997375.1 Mesorhizobium sp. M5C.F.Ca.IN.020.29.1.1
GCAGTGGGTTTCTGCGTCTTCGACAGACAGCCATTGCGGCGCCGGCTGCTTGCCGGCGGTGATGACGTTGATGCGGTTGTAGGTTCTCAGGCAATGGTCGGTGATCCAGAGCAGCGTGTTGGCATCCGGCGGGAAATAAAGCCTGACGGTATCGGCCTTCTTGTTGGCGACAAAATCGGCAAAGCCCGGATCCTGGTGACTGAAGCCGTTGTGATCCTGCCGCCAGACATGAGACGTCAGCAGGTAATTGAGTGAAGCGATCGGCTTGCGCCAGGCAAGCTCGCGGGATGTCTTCAGCCATTTCGCATGCTGGTTGACCATCGAATCGACGATGTGGATGAACGCCTCGTAACAGGAAAACAGGCCATGCCGGCCGGTCAGCAGATAGCCCTCCAGCCAACCCTGGCAGAGATGCTCGCTGAGCACTTCCATGACACGGCCGTCACGGGAGAGCTGGACGTCGTAGGGCTCGATCCGCTGCGTCCAGACCCGGTCCGTAACCTCGAAGACGTCGTCAAGGCGGTTGGAGGACGTCTCATCCGGCCCCATCAGCCGGAAATTTCTGGCCTCCGCATTCAGGCGTATGACGTCGCGGAGATAGCTTCCGAGAACCCGCGTCGCCTCGGCTGTGGCACCTCCCGGACGCGGCACGTCGAGCGCCAGGCTTTTCCAATCGGGAAGCACGAGGTCGCGCTTCAGCAATCCGCCATTGGCGTAGGGGGTTGCGCCCATGCGCTTTGACCCGGTTGGCGCAAGCGCCGCCAACTCTGGAAGCAGATGCCCGCTGTTGTCGAACAGCTTTTCCGGCTCGTAGCTCCGCATCCAGTCTTCGAGGATCTTGCGGTGCGCCTCGTTGCCGCGCGCGTTCGACACCGGAACTTGATGCGAGCGCCAGAAATCCTCGACCTTCTTGCCGTCGACCTCCTTCGGTCCGGTCCACCCCTTCGGGCTGCGCAGCACGATCATCGGCCACAGCGGACGCTCTCCCTGCCAGCCCGACGCTCGGGCGCGCTTCTGGATGGAGCGGATTCTGTCCAGCGCGGTGTCCAGCTTCGTGGCCATCAACCGATGCATGGGAATCGGCTCGTGTCCTTCGACGAAAAGTGGTTCGTAGCCATAGCCGGCGAACAGGCCCCGCAATTCCACGTCATCCATGCGGGCAAGGATCGTCGGGTTGGCGATCTTGTAGCCGTTGAGATGCAGGATCGGCAGCACGGCGCCGTCGGATGCCGGATTGAGGAACTTGTTGGAGTGCCATGCCGCCGCGAGCGGACCGGTCTCCGCTTCACCGTCGCCGACGACGCAGGCGACCACCAGATCAGGATTGTCGAAGGCCGCGCCGAAGGCATGGACCAGCGCATATCCCAGTTCTCCGCCTTCATGGATCGAGCCGGGCGTTTCCGGAGCAGCGTGGCTCGGCACTCCACCGGGGAAGGAGAATTGCCGGAAGAGTTTCCTCAGGCCGTCTTCGCCCTGGCCGATCTCAGGATAGATCTCGCTGTAGGTGCCCTCAAGCCACGTGTTCGCCACCATCGCCGGGCCGCCATGACCTGGGCCGCAGATAAACAGAACGTCGAGACCGCGTTCCCGGAGAACGCGGTTCAGGTGGACGTAGATGAAGTTGAGGCCAGGTGTCGTGCCCCAATGGCCGAGCAGCCGCGGCTTGACGTGCTCGGCTTTCAGGGGCTCGCGCAGCAGCGGATTGTCCATCAGATAGATCTGGCCAACCGAAATATAGTTCGCGGCCCGCCAATAACGGTCCATGAGATCGACCTGATAAAGGCCTGTTGTGGTCGCAGCTCTCTGAGCCTCGTCATTCATGGAAAAGTCTCCAGATGCGTTCGCCCGTCGATATCTGGAGTGAGATCGCCTCGGAGAAAGGATTTTCACGGAAATAAGTTCGGCTGGAGCCGCCATCCGCGCCTGCCAATCGCTCTTTTGCAGGAACCTGGAAGCTCGCCAACGGTTAAGGAGACGAGCCGCCGAAATGAGATCAAGCGCTGCCGAGCAGAGTGCACGCCGATCGAGGGATTGTCGCCGGGGAGCCGTTAGGCACGATTGGGGCTCGAAAGAGGAGCAAAAGATGCTCGATCTTCCCGATGCACGCGACCGAATGGTCGAAGTCCAGCTCAGCCGCCGTGGCATCCATGACCGCGAGGTGCTGGAAGCGATGCGTGAGGTTCCACGCGAGGCTTTCGTCGCGCCCGGCTTTGAAGAATTCGCCTACGAGGATGGGCCGCTGCCGATCGCCGAAGGTCAGACGATATCGCAGCCCTACATCGTCGCCTTGATGATCGAGATGGCAGAGATCGGACCGGGCGACCATGTCCTGGAGGTTGGCACCGGCTCAGGGTACGCGGCTGCCGTGATCAGCCGGATCGTCGAACGCGTCTACACGATCGAACGCCACGCCGGGTTGGCCGAAACGGCGAGACAGCGGTTCGAAGAGCTTGGCTATGACAATATCGAAGTCCGCACCGGCGATGGCACCAAAGGCTGGCCCGACGCAGCGCCCTTCGACGCCATTCTGGTCGCCGCCGGCGGACCCGGTGCGCCGCTTGCCCTTCAGGAACAGCTCGACGTCGGCGGCAGGCTCGTCATCCCGGTCGGCGACGAACCACATGATCAGCGCCTTCTCAAGGTCACCCGAACTGGCGCTGCAACTTACAGCGAGGAGGATTTCGGCGGCGTGCGGTTTGTCCCGCTCATCGGCGAGCAGGGCTGGCCCGAGAGCGGCAGCCGTACCGCGGATCGTCGGTCCGGACCCGCACGCACGCGCAGCCTGCCAGAGATGATCGCGGCAGCGGCCGAACCGCTACCGGATTTCGACGATCCGGCGTTCGGCGAATTGTTCGACCGGTTTGGCGACCGGCGCGTCGTCCTGCTTGGTGAAGCGAGCCACGGTACGTCGGAGTTCTACCGGGCTCGTGCGGCGATCACCCGCAGGCTTATCGAGAAGCACGGCTTCACCATCGTCGCGGTCGAAGCCGACTGGCCTGACGCAGCGGCGATTGACCGCCACGTCCGCCATCGGCGGTCGCGGGCTGACGCCGATCCGCCGTTCCAGCGGTTTCCCACCTGGATGTGGCGCAACACCGACGTTGCCGCGTTTGTCGACTGGATGCGACAACACAATGAGCGGATCAGGATATCGTCCCGGCTGGCGGGCTTCTATGGCCTCGACATCTACAATATGAGCGGATCGATCGGCGCGGTTCTGCAATATCTCGATCGGGTCGATCCGCAGGCAGCAAAGATCGCGCGTGAGCGCTATGGCTGCCTGACGCCTTGGCAACACGAACCATCCACCTACGGCCGCGTCGCGCTCACATCGGGTTACGAGAAATGCGAGCAGGCCGTGCTTGAACAATGCCGCGAACTGCTTGCCAAGCAGCTCGACTATGCGCAGCAGGACGGCGTTGATTTTCTAGATGCCACCCAGAATGCCCGGCTGATCGCTTCCGCGGAACGCTACTATCGGATCATGTACTATGGCGGCGCGCAGTCCTGGAACCTGCGCGACACCCATATGTTCGAGACACTCGAGCATCTGCTGGAGGCCCGCGGGCCGAACGCCAAGGCGGTCGTGTGGGCGCATAACTCCCACATCGGAGATGCACGCTATACCGAAATGGGGATTGTCAGGGACGAAGTAAACATCGGCCAGCTCTGCCGCCAGCGTTTCGGCGACGAGGCGGCCCTGATCGGGCTCAGTACGCATTCCGGGACAGTGGCCGCGGCCTCCGACTGGGACAGCGAGATGGAAATCAAGCGGGTGCGGCCCTCGCATAGCGATAGCTACGAGCGGCTTTGCCATGATTGCGGCGTCTCGCGTTTCCTGCTCGACATCAAGCGCGACGACGATCTTCGCGATCGGCTTCTGGAGCGCCGGCTGGAGCGCTTCATCGGCGTGATTTATCGGCCGGAAACCGAACTGCGCAGCCATTACGCGGCTGCCTCTCTTTCCCAGCAGTTTGACGCCTTCGTCTGGTTTGACGAAACCGTCGCGGTGACGC
>NZ_RZSW01000025.1:4116-26719 GCF_003997375.1 Mesorhizobium sp. M5C.F.Ca.IN.020.29.1.1
CGGCTGGAGCGCTTCATCGGCGTGATTTATCGGCCGGAAACCGAACTGCGCAGCCATTACGCGGCTGCCTCTCTTTCCCAGCAGTTTGACGCCTTCGTCTGGTTTGACGAAACCGTCGCGGTGACGCCGCTTGGGCCGGAGCATATGGGAGCGGGCGTTCCCGACACTTATCCGTTCGGGCTTTAATGCATGTCGCGCAAAAGTGTGCAGCGGGTTTTGCGACAACGACATGCATAAAAACAAAAACCTAAAGCGCGTCGCATGAATCCGTTCAAATGCGACGCGCTTTAGCCGCCTCTCGGACAAGGCCGCGAAAGTCGTCAGCTGCGTCATGCGGCTGCACAGGCTCTGGCCATGCCTTCTAAAGTAAGAGACCGTTTGATAACGCGCCAGTGTTGTTCTGCGCCGTCAGCGTAGGGCGGTGCTGGCCATTCTCGCGAGCAACGCGACCAATTCCGCCTGCCGATGGGTGTGGGTTTTGGCGAAGGTGACCTTCAGCTGGTTCCTAGCGGTTTCGTAGGAGATCCCCAAGTGATCCGCGGCCGTTTTCAACTCCTCGCCCGATGAAACCCGGCGTGCCAGTCTCGCCTCGGCGGGGGTCAGCCCGAAGCAGGTCCGCAGGGCAACGTCAGGCGGTTGGGGATAGATGTCCGGATCGATAAAGACGACGACAACCTGACAGGACGCGAAGGCATTCGACGTAATTCCCGGGAGACGCAATGGGTAAGCCAGCAGTGGCCTGCCTTGGAGGCGAGGCAACGGGATAGGACTCGACATTGCTGGCGGGTTAGGATTCCGCAGCAGCCCGTGCAATGCCCGCCTGAGGGTATCCGTGGCGTTCCTGTCGGCACAAGCCAAATGGCGGCCTGTCACCCGAAGGTCTCGACCGAACAGTCTCTCTGCAGGCTCGTTCACCAGGATCACGGCGGCGTTCCGGTCAAGCATCACTGCAGGCGTGCCGCTTGCGGTGAATGCACCCATCGCGCCTTCGGCACGCGCGAAGCTCAGCATTCTCGCGAACGCGACCGCGGAACCCAACTGTTTCGAGAAGTCTGCGAGAAGCTGGATCTCGGATGGCGAAAAGGGTCCTTGTTGGATCGACCGCTGGATGGACAGGCACCACAGGTCATCCCCCGCCGCAGCCTTCACGCCTGCAAACCACCGCAAACCGTGAGGGGCTAGAAATTCTTGATAGTATGGGCGCCTGGCAATCTCCTCAGGTGTCAGAGCGTCAAGATCGCTGACGACCCCGCGCCTTACCATGAGAGGACCTAGGTCGTACCGATCGTCGCGATCAATCCAGCCATCCCCAACATATGCCTCGATCGACGGACCCATTGCGCGACTGCGCGGTATGCCGGGCAGGTGGCTCTTCATGTCGAAGAGCATTGCTCCGAAGCTTCCCGTGGCTTTGGCAGCTACATCCATTGCTGAGTCCCAGCGTGCCGGATCGGCCGCTGCTTCGGCTATGGCATTGCCTACTGCGTCGAGGTCGAAAGCTGCGCCCATCCCCATCCCGCTACCGAGAAGAAATCCTACCCTATATTAGCGAACTGGAAAGTCGAGTCGTCCCTGGCCGAGGGAGCCTACCTAATCAGTATGACTAGTGCTCGTCTGACCCAAATTTCAGCAAGCGCTGCCATCCTTGGGCATATGGCGCGTTCGTTTGCAGAAATTCCTGGTGCATGCGCCGAACAGCCCATCGCTCCCTGCTCGATCAGCGCCGCACAGTGCACTTCTTCTTCATTTGCAAGGACCTCAACGGATTCATACTCTCTTCAAGTGACGCAGGACACCCCGTCCTGCTGGAACTGGCCGTATTGCGCCGACTGCGTCAGCCGATGCCCGGGCTATCAGGGCGGCAGCTATGAGGGATGCGTGAGGCGATGCCAGGTCAACCTGGAGAACGATGTCGGTCAATCTCTGCCATAAGAGTTGAGGTCTCGCTTTGCTGTGAGAATCCCACTGGAACCCATCGGGTTCCATGCTGCCAGCGCCAGACAAATGGGCGTCGCCAGCGGCGGGCTTGACGTAGGTGCGATAGCTTCGCACTCGCCCAACTTTGCTGATGATAAAGCCATATGTTGGTCGAGAAATGCTGGGGCGATGGCCAAACTTCCTTGTTCTGGCCACCACGATAACCCGTTTGGGTCATGCGCGGTTTCGGGCCAGAAGGTAAGTGTTTTGTTGTGCCAAAATCGGGTGACGGATTAGCTCATCATTCGGAATCTGAGTTGGAATTCGACGGGTCCGTTTTGAAACGTGTGCCTGCTTCTCGGCTAAAAGAGGGGCGGATGGTGGCAATCGAATGCAAGGCGTCCACTCCGAGCCTAAGGTTTTAGACCTGGTCTCGTAGCGTCACTTACTCACCCGACCTCCTCCGCGAGCAGAGAGGGAGGAGGGAAAACCTAGGAGGAACAGGCCATGCGCAGCAAACTAGCAGTTACTATCCTCGCATTAATGATCAGCCCCCTCGCGGCCACGACACCCGTCGCAGCCAAGACGATCGGCGCGGTGGTATGGGACACTTGCAGAGGGCCAATGTCCAACAAGTACGACAGAATCCGGTACCCGAAAGTGTTCGTCGGCGGGTATCGGCATAGCGACGGCGAGGCATATTGTTTCTGGCGGCACAACAAAGGCCTCAAATACACAATGAAGAACGCCCGTTCCATGATCACCAACACTCTGAACGATTGCTACAGAGCCGGTTATGACCTGTGCCAAGTAGTCGCCCTAAACGGTTCCCTTACCGAGAACGGGCTCCGAATCCGCAACTTATCTGTAGCAGACGCCAGGTATTCACGGCAACAAAGGCAGCAACAAACGGCAGGCAACGTGGACGCGTTCTTGAACGCCTTCGTCGGAGGGCTCGGCGCGGCTGGCGCTTTCGTACCATCGCCGCCACGCGAAACTTACCGCCCAGCGCCACGGTACAACAAACAAGCTGATGATTACATCCGTCAGAACAACAACCAACTTCTCGGCGGGGGCAGGGTCTGCAGCGCCGCGCAACGGGCGAGAGGTTGGTCAGAGGAACGTTGCGCAGTCAACTAGACTAGGGGCTCAAACCCAATCAGAGGCTTAGAGGCTTGAGGCGGAGCAGCTTTCCTGATTCACGTATGGTGTGGATCACGGGAGGTGGCGCATGGCGCTGTTCTGGTTGTCGGATGAGGCGTGGGCGGCGATCGAGAGCAGCTTTCCTGATTCACGTATGGTGTGGATCACGGGAGGTGGCGCATGGCGCTGTTCTGGTTGTCGGATGAGGCGTGGGCGGCGATCGAGCCGCATTACCGAGGACCATCCGGCGCCAGGCGCGTCGACGACTGTCCCGCCACTGAAGCCGATCATCTAAACGTGCTTGCATGTCGGTTCTTCTGGCATGGCATCGTGACATGCGAGCCTTGCCGTTTGCTTAGAACTTCTTGCTACGATACGACCTCTCTAGAAAGAACTCAATCTTGGCGTTTTGCGCCGCTGTTACTTCCCCGACTGCTCGAATATTCACCCGGTTGGTCGAAAAGGACGCAGCGCCGCTGCGATGCGGTGAACGAGAAAGCCGCACATTGGTTCAGGTCCCAGCACTCGCTCCCGCATTCGTCTCGGCTCTGTGCTGACAGGACACGGAAGCCATCCCCCGGGAAAGCCTTGTTATTGAAGTATTCGAAATACATGTTGGCTCCCGAAGATGTCGGAGTGGTTAGGCTGGAAAGGACGCCGCTGGTGGCGCGCGCGTTCGCTAGAAGCTGGCCAGTTGCCCCCTTGAGGAAGCACTTCCTGTTCCACGCATCGAAAGTGTAGGCGCGACACCAGGCGTCAGCACTTCGGCTTCCGGCGCTCGCCTTGATCAGATCCTCAACATGAACCACGAGCTGGTGCGGCTGGCGCAGGCGATCGACTGGCCGGTGCTGGAGGCGCGCTTCGGTGCGGTCTATTCGGACGGTCCCGGCATGCCGCCGCTGCCGACCCGGCTGATGGCGGGGCTCGCCATCCTCAAGCACACCTTCAACCTGTCGGACGAGGCGCTGTGCGCACGCTGGATCGAGAAACCCGTATTTCCAGTATCTGTGCGGCGAGGAGTTCTTCCGCCACGACCTGCCGTTCGACCGCTCGTCGATGACGCGCTGGCGCAGCCGCATGGGCGAGGAGCGGATCATGGTGCTGCTACAGGAAAGCCTCAGCATTGCAGTCGAGCACTTAGGGTATCCCGTTCATCTTTTCGCCGAACGGGTCCTTGACCGAAGGCCTGAGCGAGCGCTTATTCTGGTGTGGTGCGGAAGATGACATCCTCCGGCAAACGGCAGCCGATGCGACCGCACCAAAGCTGTGTTCGTATCGATAGGTAAAAGCTCACCGGGATGCAAAATCGCTCCCTCAATCCCGCGCACTCTGGAATCCCCACCATTACAATACCAACGACTTCGCCTGGATGTGCAGGCGAGCCCGTGAGCCGGCAACTGTAAGGACTAGCATGGATGCCAGCCTTGATGCATTTGTCGCCGCCTTTGGTTCTCCGGCGCAACGGAATGACGTAGGGATCAGCCCCTGATCGCTCAGTCGTCGCAGAGGCCCGAGCATATAGGTGCGCAGCTTACCCTATCACGCAGCGAACATCCCTTTTCATTGACGGCACACTCGTCAAACGACCCCTTGTTTCTGCAGCCAGGCGGATAGGGACCGTACCCGTCTCCGGGATCATAGCCGCCTTGCGCCAGAAGCCAGCCTTCCCTATCAGCAGCGGTCCATTGTGACTGGACTGGAATTTTGGATAGGTTGCCGCCATGGAACCACGCGTCGGCAGTGCAAGCCGTCGTGCTTCCAAATATTGCGGCCGCGATGGCCGCAGCGGCAGCTAGAACCTTTGCTATCGATGACATTCTATCAACCCCGTCTCAACGATACCTGCATATCCACAATACCGATGCCGAGGACAGCTGACATGACCCAAGTGGGCTATGTCGTGCAAGAGCCCCGAATTGCGTAGCAATGGGCAGCATTTGGTACTTCCTGCTCGGTCGAGCAGTTCGCAGCCATCGGATAAGCTTGTCGTCGTCCGGGAGCATAACGTTCCTGGGCTGAACGGCGTGTCACAGCATAGTGCCATAATCGGCTCCCCCTCACCCGCTCAGAGCTGCGAATTTGCTGATCCCGAATCTCAGCCGCTGATCTCAGGGCAGGTTTGCGGCTGGTCAGGTGCTTCCAGCACCTTGAACCGTTCCGTCACCATAAGCGGGGCGTGGTTTGGCAGCATTCCCCTCTCGCTGTTACCCAAATGGGTCATGCAGGATCATTATTAACCGCTTATTGTCTTCAACTGTGGGGGGCGCTGGCAATTTTTTAATCTTCGCCGCCGGCAGCTTTGCCACCACCATCGCGATAAGCTACGGCGCGACGAGTTCGCCGCGCACTCTCATCAAGCGCGACGACGATCTTCGCGATCGGCTTCTGGAGCGTCGGCTGGAGCGCTTCATCGGCGTGATTTATCGGCCGGAAACCGAACTGCGCAGCCATTACGCGGCTGCCTCTCTTTCCCAGCAGTTTGACGCCTTCGTCTGGTTTGACGAAACCGTCGCGGTGACGCCGCTTGGGCCGGAGCATATGGGAGCGGGCGTTCCCGACACCTATCCGTTCGGGCTTTAGCCCCTCTCGGACAATGCCGCATAAAGGTGAGTTTCGGCGGAACATTCATCGCGCCCTGCTGTTTTCTACAACAGGACCCTTTTCGAAGGAGTTGTGCCATGAGCGGAACCAAACATCCAAAGTGGAAAAAGCCGAGCGATGCCGATTTGAGGAACAATCCCGGTATCGGGACCTCCAAGGGCACGATCAAGGAAGGCGACGAACTCTTACTCGAAGGCGAAAACACGATCGAAGGCGATGTCGAGAACGACACCAACGCCCTTGGCGGGATCAATCCAAGGCAAAAGATGCGGACGAACAAGTAGCGTCGCTGTGTGTTTACGAAGCAAGGGTCAGGGAGGAGTCGCGGCGCGGAGGGGATGTGAAGCAAGCTTCGGGGAGTATCCATGACCGATCCTGATCCTGATCCGAACAATCCCGTGCCGATACCGGATAATCCGAATCCTGAGCCTGCCCGGCCGCCTGCTCCGCCGGAAACTCCGCCGGATGAGCCTCCGGGCGTTCCTCCGCCTTCGCCCGATCCCGTTCCCAGCCCGCAAAGGCAGCCCGTCGAAATTCCTCCCGAGACACCATCCGAGATTCCGACGAAACCGACCTTCCCGGGTCCGACGGCCAGAGCATCGGACCCAAGAGTGGAAACCCGGCTGTAGAACGACGCCGTCGCCGGCCATCCAGGTTCTGGTTATTCCCCGATTTGGCTGGTCGAACGTTCGTTGAGCGTCCCGCCCGTTTGCGCATCGATCGCCGCCAGGCTGACCTCATAGCCCCACAGGGTGCGGATATGGCGGAGGGTGGCGTCGCGACTGGCCTCCTCCAGCATGATGCCGTTCTTCACCTTGTGCTCCAGCCGCAATTGTCGGTCACCGAGCAGATCAACATCTACCACTTGGATATCCGGCCGGCTCGCACCGATGTCGTAGCTCTGGGCGAGCCCGGCGCGTATCTTTTCGTAGCCACGCTCATTGTGGATCGACGCGACTTCGTAATGCGGTTCGCTAGCGGCATCGGCGAGGATAAAGAACCGCCATTTCCGCATCAGGGCGGGGCTCAGATACTGGCGGATGAATGATTCGTCGCGATGGTTCGCCCACGCGTCGAGCAGGGTTTCGCGCCAATTGCCGTTGCCGGCGATATCGGGGAACCAGTCACGATCCTCGGCGGTCGGCTCAGTCGATATGCGCTGAATGTCCTGCATCATGTCGAGGCCCAAGGCATAAGGATTGATACCGGAAAAACGCGGATCGTCGAAGCCCGGCTGAAAGATCACGTTCGAATGGTTGCGCAGGATTTCCAGCATCGCGCCTTCATTGATCAGGCCGCGATCGAACAGCATGTTCATGAGTGTGTAGTGCACGAAAGTGGCGCAGCCTTCGTTCATTACCTGCGTTTGCCGCTGCGGATAGAAGTATTGCGCGACGACGCGGACTATCCTGATGATTTCACGCTGCCAAGGTTCCAGGACCAGGCTGTTTTTTTCCAGGAAGTAGAGCAGGTTCTCCTCGGGCAGGTTGAGCGTTTTCTTCCGCTCTGCGATGCCGGTGTCCGTTTCGTTGGCCTTGGTCCCGTCCTTCGACGGCGGGAGCGTGCGCCACAGATCGTTGTAGGAACGCTCTTCGTACTCCAGGCGCTCACGAACGCCTTCTCGCTGCCGCTCCGACGAGAGCTTCGGCGGTCGGCGGTATCTGAACACGCCCTGTTCCATCAGCGCATGGGCAGCATCGAGGATGGCCTCCACCGCGGCGACGCCATGCCGCTCCTCGCAACGGGCAATGTAACCCTTGGCGAAGTCCAGATAGCCCAGGATAGCGCTGGCATCCGTCCATTGCCGGAACAGATGATTGTTCTTGAAAAAATGATTGTGGCCAAGCGCTGCATGAGCTGTCACCAGGGCCTGCAGGGCCATGGTGTTTTCCTCCATCAGGTAGACGATGCAAGGATTGGAATTGATCACCAGTTCATAGGCGAGCCCCCGCCCGCCTTTGCGATAGAGCAATTCCTGGTAGAGAAAATGCTTGCCGAAGGACCAGTGGCGATACATCAGCGGCATGCCGACCGAGGAATAGGCGTCGAGCATCTGCTGGGACGAGATGATCTCCATCTGCACCGGATAGGCGTCGAGGTGAAGCTCTTCGATCGCGAGCGCCTCGATCGCCTGGTAGGCGCGCGACAGTGTCTTGAAATCCCAGTCAGACCCTGAAAAGAGCAATCCTGATTTGCTGGTTTGGCCTGATTTGCTGGTTTGGCCGGATTTGCCGGTCTGGTTCGCCATCGGCTCCCCTCAAGCGCTTTTTTGGAAGACCGGCTGCCTGGCAAAGAGCTGGCGAAAGACCGGATAGATGTCGGATGCGTTGGCGATACGGCTCATCTGGAAATTCGGCCATCTCTGGTTGACAGCGCTGTAGGCGCGCCACAGCGAGGTTCCATTGTCGGTGCTGCCGAAAATATGGCTCTCACGTTCGTCGATGATCTCGACATAGGCGAAATACTGGCACAGGCGCATGATCTGGCCGTCCATCAGGCCGATGCAGCGCTCGGAATCGGTTACGAAATTGTCGCCGTCCGATGCCTGGGCGGCATAGATGTTCCACTCGTTGCTGGGATAGCGTTGCTCGATAATACGGCGCATCTCCTCGAGTGCCGTGGAAACGACCGTACCGCCGCTTTGCGTGTTGTAGAAGAAGGTTTCCTCGTCCACCTCCTGCGCCTCGTGCGTATGGCGGATGAAGACGATTTCGGTGCGGTCGTAGCGCCGTTTCAGGAACAGGTGCAGCAGCACGAAGAAGCGCTTGGCTAGATCCTTCTCGCGTTCGCCCATCGAGCCGGATACGTCCATGAGACAGAACATGACCGCATTGGCATTCGGCACGGGCTGGGCGTCAAAACGGTTGAAGCGGATGTCGACGGGATCGACATAGGCGATCCGCTTACGGCGGCGCTCAAGTCGCTCAAGCTCTTCCCGCAACGCTGCGATGCGTTGGCGTACCGGCCCCGCGCTCTGGGGCTCTGCCTCCAGGATTGCGAGTTGCTCCGCAATCGCATCAAGCTCCTCCTGCTTCGGGCGCCTGAGCGCAATCCGGCGACCATGGCTGTTTCGCATGGTGCGCCCGACATTGATGTTGGTCGGCGAACCGGTCGCGGCGAACCCTGCGCGGCGCGGCTTGAAGGCAAGTATCTCCTTGAGGTTGAGCTTGACCATGTCGGGAAGTTCGAGATCCTCGAAGAAAAGGTCGAGCACCTCCTCGCGCGAGAGCACGAAACGAAAATCGTCCTCCGAGACCGTTTTCCCGGGAGACGAACCGCCGCCGCCCTGACCGGGCTTGGGAACCCGGTCGCCCGGGGCGAAATGCTTATTGCCCGGCAGGATGTGCTGCCGCTTGCCGCTGTCTTTCGCATCGCTGAAGCTCGGCTCGGCTGTGCCCCTCGCCGGCATCGAGACGGCATGCTCGCTGTCGACATCAGCGATCTTGCCGGTACGAATCCGATCCCGGATGCTTCGCTTCAGTTCTTCGCGCGCACGCTTCAGGAAGCGCTGGCGGTTGCCCAGGCTCTTGTCCTTCGGGTTCAGTCGGCGATCGACAAAGATCGGCATGGAACCATCCCGGCCGGACTCAGCCCGCCTTGTTCACCCGCATGTACCAGTCCACCAGCCGGCGGACCTGACGTTCGGTGTAACCGCGTCCGACCATCCGATGCACGAACTCAGTATGCCGTTTCTCCGTTACGCTGTCCTGCTTGGAGCCGAAGCTGATCACCGGGAGCAGATCCTCGACTTGGCCGAACATCCGCTTCTCGATGACTTCGCGCAGCTTTTCATAGCTTGTCCATGAGGGGTTGCGGCCATTGTTCCTCGCCCGGGCGCGCAACGCGAACTTCACGACCTCATTGCGGAAGTCCTTGGGATTGGCAATGCCGGCCGGCTTTTCGACTTGCGACAGTTCGTTGTCCAGTACCTCGCGATTGAGGATCTGGCCTGTATCGGGGTCTTTGTAGTCCTGATCCTCGATCCAAGCATCGGCGTAGGCGATGTAGCGGTCGAACAGGTTCTGACCGTATTCGCTGTAGGACTCCAGATAGGCCTTCTGAATCTCATGGCCGATGAACTCGGCGTAACGCGTCGCCAGTTCCGACTTTATGAAGTCGAGATAGGCGGCCTCCGTTTCCTTCGGGAACTGCTCGCGCTTGATAGCCTCCTCCAGAATGTACATCAGATGCACAGGATCGGCGGCCACTTCCTTGGTGTCGTAGTTGAATGTCTGCGACAGGATCTTGAAAGCAAAGCGCGTGCTGACGCCGGTCATGCCCTCGTCGACACCGGCGGCATCGCGGTATTCCTGAACCGACTTCGCCTTGGGATCTATGTCCTTGAGGTTCTCGCCGTCATAAACGCGCATCTTCGTGTAAAGCGGCGAATTGTCGTGCTCGGCCAGACGGGTCGAGACGGTGAACCGGCTGAGAATGTCCAGCACCTCCGGTGCACAGGGACTGGAAGCCAACTCGCTTTCGCGCAGCAGCTTTTCGTAGATCTGCCTTTCTTCGGTGACCTGCAGGCAGTACGGCACCTTGACCACCAGGATGCGGTCGAGGAACGCCTCGTTGTTCTTGTTGTTCTTAAACTGCAGCCATTCCGACTCGTTGGAATGGGCTACGACGATGCCCTGATAAGGAAAAGATCCGAAGTTCTCCGTACCGTTATAGCTGCCTTCCTGGGTAGCGGTCAGCAACGGATGGAGGACTTTGATCGGCGCCTTGAACATCTCGACGAACTCGAGCAACCCTTGCGTGGTCCGGTTCAGGCCGCCGCTGTAGGAATAGGCGTCCGGATCGGATTGGCTGAAATTCTCGAGTTGTCGTATATCGACCTTGCCGACCAGGGCCGAAACGTCCTGGTTGTTCTCATCGCCCGGCTCGGTCTTGGCGATGCCGATCTGGCGCAGCCGCGAAGGCATCAGCTTCACGACGCTGAACTTGGAGATGTCGCCGGACAGTTCATCGAGGCGCTTGGCCGCCCACGGCGAGATCAGGCCGTTCAGCCGGCGCCGCGCGATGCCGTATTTGTCCTCCAAAAGGTCGCCCATGCGGTCAGGATTGAAAAGCCCGAGCGGCGATTCGAAAACCGGGCTGATCTGGCCGCCCACCTTCAGCGTATAGATCGGACGCTGCTCCATCAGCTTCTTCAGCCGTTCGGCGAGCGAGGACTTACCGCCGCCGACAGGGCCAAGCAGATAGAGGATCTGCTTGCGTTCCTCGAGCCCTTGAGAGGCATAGCGGAAATAGCCGGCTATGCGCTCGATCGTGTCCTCCATGCCATAAAACTCGGAGAAGGTGGGATAGACCTTGATTGTCCTGTTGGCGAAAATGCGGCCGAGCCGCTCATCCATGCTGGTGTCGATCAGGGTAGGCTCGCCGATCGCCTCGACCATCCGTTCGGGCGCCGAGGCATACATCGATTTATCCTCGCGGCAGGCAAGGAGATATTGCTGGATGCTTATCTCCTCCTGCGCCGCATTCGTGTAAATCTCCGAAAACAGATCGAAGACGTCGGACTGGTTCTCGCGCATGGTATCCTCGCCCCGGCCGGTCTGGTTGCTCTCGCCCTTCATTCAACTATCGGAAAGCCTTTGTGGTTCCCTATCATCACGTAGTGCGTCTGCGCCCGGATGTTAGGGGTCGAGACAGATATAGTGGACGCCTGAAAGCCAGCCAGCGAATGGCTCGCACAATGGAACGTTTCCGAGGGATATCCATTCTCCCATCAGCGCGTGCCGAGTGCAACAGCCCGTCGCGAACAAGCTGTTTTTCTGGAGGAATGAACCAGGCCGCCTGCTCTCAGCAGTTCAGTTGGCGGCGCACAGGTCATTCGGTGAGAGATCTACACTGCACTGTCCACCCCTGAACCGGAAGGGAGCAACCGTTTCGCTCCTTCTGGCAACGAGGGAAAGGAGATGTTCCATGTTCGAGAACAGTATGTGGTTGATCGTCGTTGCTGGCGGCCCGCTACTGCTAGCAATCGTGATCGCTTACGCACTCCTCACGTGGCGCCGTCGGGGGCCTGCAGAGCGCAGAGAAAGCGATCGGGCCACTGAGCGACTGTATCGCGAGGAAAAGGACCGGCCGGGCCGAGGCAGCTGAGAACCATATCGAGAACTCAGACTTTTGTCTTGCTGCTGCTAAACTCCAACACTTCGGGCCAAAGCGCCTGGATCTGCTTCGGCAACGCGTCTCGCACCTTGACCAACTGGCCGAAGTCGACATGCCTGGCGAGACCTTTGAACACGGATCTCGTCGCATCCTCGGGATTCACGGGCCGAGTGGATTTCATCTCCTCGGCCACCCGCTGCAGGAAGTCCTCCAATGAACGGCTGCTGGTCGGCAGATCACGCGGCCGATACCGATCATAGTAGGCTCCACGCACGAGAAGCGGCAGCGCCGTCCCCAAATTGGCAGCCAGTTCGATCTGCAGCAAATCCCGCAAGGTGCGTCAAACAGCTCCCAGCCTATGCCAGGCAACGCGCCTATCGGGCCCGTAATCGGCCATGATCTCGTCCAGCCAGATGTTTGTCGTCTGCAGGGTTTTTGTCAAAAACTTCCAAGCCGGTTGCGCCCATCGTCGCCTGCTTTGGCATGACAATCCCAAGGCTCGCCCCCAACATTCGCCCTAACGCCAACTATGACGGGCAAACGGGGATCGAACGCAATTGTTTCGTCACTCGTTGAAAAATTGCCCAAATAGCCACGGCGAATGCAGCTAGTTCGAAAGCTCAGTTGCCCGGAACCTTCCGCCCCTCTCGCCGGTTTACGGCGGAGGGGTTGGAAATGGGTCAATATTTCAGCCTGTCCGCTGCGTCATTATCGCTGGCGAGCGGCTTTGCCGGCGCCCGGTCGGTACTTGAGCCCGCGGGAGCGGAAGCGCAGCAGACAGCCATACTGTTTTGGATAATGCTAAGTGGCGGCGCCGTCATCTGGCTGGGCGTGGTCGGCGTGCTTCTTCATTCAGCCCTATTCAACCGCAGCAGGCTGGCCGAAAAGTCTGCCAGCAGGATCATCCTTTGGGGCGGCGTGGTCTTCCCATCGGTCACGCTTTGTGTCCTGCTCGCCTATGCACTGTGGCTGATGCCTGGCCTTCGGCCCTTCGCCCAGGCGGGCGCCGCCGGCCTGCGGATTGAAATCACCGGCAGGCAGTTCTGGTGGGAAGTTGTCTACCGCCCAGCTCAGGGACCGCCGGTCGCGTCCGCCAACGAGGTCAGGCTGCCGGTCGGCGAGCGCGTCGAATTCACCCTGAAAAGCGCCGATGTGATCCATTCCTTCTGGATCCCACCGCTCGGCGGCAAGATGGACATGATCCCCGGTCGCACCAACAGGCATTCGCTTATGGCTACGAAACCCGGCATCTTCCGCGGGCCCTGTGCGGAATATTGCGGCACGTCTCACGCGCTGATGGCGTTCTCGGCCGTGGCGATGGAGCCCGAAGCATTCCGGTCCTGGCTCGCCGCCCAGGCCATTCCCGCGGAAGGCGCCGGCGCGAGCGGCGGCGCGCTGTTTCTGCGCCATGGCTGCGGGTCCTGCCATTTCGTCGCGGGCACCGATGCGCGCGGCCTGATCGGCCCGGATCTTTCGCATCTCGGTTCCCGCGCCACCGTCGGAGCCGGCATCCTGCCCAACACCGAAGACGCCGTCGCCCGCTTCATCGCCCGGTCCGAACTAATCAAGCCCGGCTCCAGGATGCCGGCCTTCGACATGTTGCCGCCGGACGACATTCGCGCCATCGCCGCCTGGCTGAGAGGCCTGCAATGAGCGCTGCGATCAAGAAGCGCTCGCCGGAGGAATACAAGGCGCAGGAGGAGCGGCTGCGCGCCGTCTGGGCCAATCCGGCCGGCTGGCGCTACTGGACCTCGGTGAACAATTTCCAGATCGGCCTCTGGTACGGCTCGGCGGCTTTCGCCTTCATGCTGTTCGCCGGCGCGCTCGCGCTGCTGATGCGCCTGCAGCTCGCCGTGCCCGACAACGACTTCCTGTCGGCCGACTTCTTCAACCAGGCTTTCACCCTGCACGGTACGGTGATGATGTTCCTGTTCGCGGTGCCGATCTTCGAGGCAGTCGCGATCTTCCTCCTTCCGCCGATGCTGGGCGCGCGCGAGATGCCGTTTCCGCGCCTGGGGGCGTTCAGTTTTTGGAGCTTTTTCCTTGGCGGTATCTTCGTCTGCGGCTCCATCTTCTTCAGCGCGGCGCCGTCGGCAGGCTGGTTCATGTATCCGCCGCTCGCCACCGACAAGGAGTTCTCCGGCATCGGCGCCGACATCTGGCTGCTCGGCCTTTCCTTCATCGAAGTCGCCTCGATCGCGGCCGCCGTCGAGCTCATCGTCGGCATCATGAAATGCCGCGCGCCGGGCATGCGCATCAACCTGATGCCGCTCTTCGCCTGGTACCTGTTGATCGTTGCTGGAATGATCCTGTTCGCCTTCCCGCCGCTGATCGCCGGCGACCTCCTGTTCGAGATGGAACGGATGTTCGATTGGCCGTTCTTCGACGCAGCGCGCGGCGGCGACCCGCTGCTGTGGCAGCATCTGTTCTGGATATTCGGCCATCCGGAAGTCTACATCATCTTCCTACCGGCTATCGCGCTGATGGCGATGATCGTGCCGACTTTTTCCCAGCGTCCAATCGTCGGTTATTCCTGGATCGTGCTCGCGGCAGTGGGAACGGGATTCCTTTCTTTCGGCCTGTGGGTACACCACATGTTTGCGACAGGCCTGCCGCAGATCTCCCTGGCCTTCTTCTCGGCGGCCTCCGAGGCGGTGGCGATCCCGACGGGCGTGCAGATCTTCGTCTTTATCGCCACCATGCTGGCCGGCCGGGTGATCTTCTCGACTCCGATGCTGTTCGGCACCGGAGGACTTGCCATCTTCGTCATTGGCGGACTGACGGGCGTGATGGTGGCGCTCGCACCCTTCGACTGGCAGGCGCACGACACGTACTTTGTCGTCGCGCACCTCCATTATGTGCTGATCGGCGGCATGCTTTTCCCGGTCGTGGCCGGGCTCTACTACTATTACCCGCTGATCGACGCGAAGAAGCTCTCCGACCGTCTGGGACGGCTCGCCTTCTGGCTGATGTTCTGCGGCTTCAACATCGGCTTCTTCCCCATGCATCTGAGCGGCCTGCGCGGCATGCCCCGGCGTGTCTTCACCTATCCGGCCGAAATCGGCTGGGATTGGCTGAACCTGATCTCGACGGCCGGAGCCTTCATTTTCGCCGCGGGCGTGCTGGTGGTTGTCTTCGACGTGCTCAGGCCGAAGCACCGGGAGCCGCGCGACGAACTCAACCCGTGGAATGCTGGCACCCTGGAATGGATTTCCGAGCCGGAGGAGGACTGGGGCGTCCGCTCGATACCCATCGTGCGCAGCCGCTATCCCCTCTGGGACCAGAAGGATCTTGCGCGCGAGGTCAATGAAGGCCGCTGTTACCTGCCCGACGCGGAAGAGGGACGGCGCGAGGGACTAGTCACCTCCGTGCTCGACGCCGACCCCATCCAGGTGCTGCGCGTCGGCGGCAGTTCCCATGTCACCATCGTCTCGGCCCTTTCGCTCGGAGCCGCCTTCATCGCGCTTACCTTCCACTGGTGGATCGCGACGGCGATGGCCGCAATCACCTGCTTTTGCGCCGTCATCTACTGGCTCTGGACGGGCACTGGCGAAATCCCCGACAAGCCGGAAAAGGATGTCGGCCTGGGCCTCAGCCTGCCGCTTTATGCCTCCGGCCCCGATTCGGTCGGCTGGTGGGCGATGTTCATCACCATGGTGGGCGACGGCACCGCCTTCGCCAGCCTCGTCTTCGGCTATTTCTTTTACTGGACGATCCATGCCGACTTCACCGCGGGGATTGCCGGGCCTGATGCGATCTGGTCGCTGCTGGCTGCCGTCCTGTTCGCTGCAGCGTGGGGCCTGATGGTGGCGGCCCGCATGTTCAACAGGCGCGGCGCCACGGCCACTGTGCGCGGCTTGCTGGTTGCGTGCCTGCTGACCACCGTTGCCGCGTCCGCCGCAGGCTTGGCCGCGCCGTGGTCTCCCGGCATGGACCCAACGCGCCACGTCTATCCTGCGATCGTGTGGATCCTCGTGATCTGGGTGCTCGCTCATGCCGCGCTCGGCACGGTAATGCAGGCCTATTGCCTGGCCCGCTCTTTGGCCGGCCGACTGACGCCGAAGCATGACATGGATCTAAGCAACGTGGTGCTCTACTGGCATTTTCTGCTGGTCTCCGCCGTCATCACCTTCGCCATCATTGGCCTCTTTCCGGCAGCGATGTGAGGCGGCGATGCGGCTCATCCCGAAAGAGATTGAAACGCTCTGGACGCTGTTTACCGCGCCCGTGGTGTGGGCTGCGCATTTCCTCGTTTGCTACATCGGCGCGGCGGTCTATTGCGCTAAGCCGGAACTTATCGGGCTGAGTTTCAGCGCTGTGCGCGCGGGCATCGCCGCCGCCACTCTGATCGCCCTCTCGCTCATCGCGCTATCCGCATGGCTCGCCTGGCGGCAATGGGGCTTCGGCACAGACGATCCGCCGCACGACGATCCGACGAGACGCGACCGGACCCTGTTCCAGGGCTTTGCGACGCTGCTGCTCTCGGGTCTCAGCTTCATCGCCGTGATCTTCACCGCGATGCCCGCATTATTCCTGACGGGGTGTATCCGGTGAGACGCGCCTGCCTCATCCTCGGTCTCCTCGTCCTCGCCCTGGTCTGGGTCGGACCGCTGCTCGATGCCTGGCGGGATTCGTTTTCGGCGCACATGCTGGCGCATATGGGAGTGGTAGCGATCGCTGCGCCGCTGATGGCGATTGGCATCCCGCTCCGCCCGAAACCAGATGCAAACCGGGCGTTCACCCTCGCCCTCCCCGCCTCCCTCGTCGAGCTTATCATTGTCTGGTCCTGGCACGCGCCGGCCTTGCGGACGCTGGCGCAAAGCTCGCTGTTTGCGACCGCCATCGAGCAGGCCATGTTCCTCGCCGCCGGGCTGTTCCTGTGGCTGACCTGCCTGCCGCGCCGCGGTTCGGACATCACAGGCAATGCCGCCGGCGCCTTCGCCTTGCTTCTGACGTCCATCCATATGACCTTGCTCGGGGCGCTGCTGGCGCTGACCCCGAGGCCGCTTTACGGGACGGGCGAGATAAGCTGCTTCGGCGTCGCGCTTTCCGCGCAGCAGGATCAGGAACTTGGCGGCGTAATCATGCTTTTGGTCGGCGCGGCGGTCTATCTGGCCGGCGGCGTCACGCTTTTCGCGCGCTTGCTCGCCGCCCCGCCGCGGAAGGCGGTCTGATGCATATCAGTTGGAAGAAGCTCGCCATCGCGCTTGCCATTCTGCCCTTCGTCGTGGTGCTGGCCGCCTGGATCGGCTTTTTCAATGTCGGTGCGTCAAGCGGCCACTGGAAGATCACGGAATGGTTTCTCCAATTCGCCATGCGATCGGCTGTGCGCACCTATGCGCTGGCGGTCGACGTTCCAGAAGCTCTGCCGCGTCATGCGATCCAGCCGGCCGCCGGACATTTCGCGCGCGGCTGCGCCATCTGTCACGGCGCGCCGGGCGAGCCGCGATCTCCTGTCGTCATGAGAATGCTGCCGCAGCCGCCTGACCTTGCTGGGGCCGTCGGCGAATGGTCCGACGCGGAACTTTTTCGCATCGTCAAACACGGCGTGCGCTTCACCGGCATGCCGGCCTGGCCGACGCAGGAACGCGACGACGAGGTCTGGGCGATGGTAGCCTTCCTGCGCGAACTGCCGTGGATGGACGAAGCCACCTACCGTGACCTCGCCTATGGAGCAACGCTTGCGCCTCCTGAAGGCGCTGCCGCAACCCTACGGCAGGCGCTCGCGGATTGCGGCCGCTGCCACGGTGGGGACGGTCTCGGGCGCGGTCCTGCGATCCCCGTTCTCGCCGGGCAGAGCGAGGCCTATCTCCTAGAAAGCCTGCGTGCCTATGCCGAGGAAGGTCGGGCAAGCGGCTTGATGAGCCTGCCCGCCATTGCGGCAGGGCCTCAATCCTGGCCGGATCTGGCCAAGCATTTCGCCGCCCTGCCGACGAGGCACCCCGGGGGCGAGGGCGATCCAGCACTTGTCCGGCGCGGCAGGGAAATCGCCGAGAGGGGTATCAAGGAGGCCGGCGTGCCAGTCTGTCTCGGCTGTCACGGACGACAGGACCGCAGCCCGCTCTATCCCTCCATCGCCGGCCAGCCCGAGCGCTATATCGAGGCGCAGCTTGGGCTGTTCAGGGCGGGAAAGCGGGGTGGAACGCGCTTCGGCCATCTCATGGCCAATGCCGCGAAGGGTCTCACGGACGACGACGTCCGCGCGCTTGCGGCCTACTTCGCCCTATCCGCCGCTCCATCCGCAACCGGAACGCGATAAGCGCGTTTGCGTTCTTTCACATTTTCGAGGTTCTGGTGAAAAAGTTGCTTGCCGCCCTTCTCATGCTGATCGTTCTTTTCGTCGTCGCCGGCGGAGCGGTCTTCTTCCTGTCGCGCGAAGAGGCGACGGTTCCGATCGCGGAGACCTATGGCCCCAACCCGACCCTGCCGGAGCCGAATCCGACTTGGCTGCCGACCGTCCATGTCGCCAAGGCCGCGCCATGGCCGCAGGGCACGAAGCCGACGGCGGCCCAGGGATTTGCAGTAAACGAGTTTGCCGGCGGGCTCGACCATCCGCGCTGGCTATACGTGCTGCCAAACGGCGACGTGCTGGTGGCCGAGAGCAATGCCCCGCCCAAGCCGGACGAGGGCTTCAGAATACGCAGCATACGCAGCTTCTTCATAGAGAGCTTACGCAGCATACGCCGCTTCTTCACAAACCTCTTCCAGAGCCAGGCCGGCGCGCAAACGTCTAGCGCCAATCGCATCTCGTTGCTGCGCGATCAGGATGGCGACGGGGTGGCGGAAACCAAAACGGCCTTCCTCACCGGGCTGTTCTCGCCATTCGGCATGACGCTACTTAACGGCAAGCTCTACGTCGCCAACGCCAATGCAATTGTGGCCTTTCCCTACCAGGAGGGTGCGACCGAGATCACCGCACCGGCGGAGAAGATCGTCGACCTGCCTGCGGGGAGGAACCACCACTGGACCAAGGACATGACCGCCTCGCAGGACGGCACGAAGCTCTATGCGACGGTCGGATCCAATTCCAATGTCGGCGAGAACGGCTTGGGGGAAGAGGAGAACCGCGCGGCAGTGCTGGAGATCGATCTCGCTTCGAAGCAGTCGCGTCTCTTCGCCTCCGGGCTGCGCAATCCGAACGGCCTGTCCTGGAATCCGGAAAGCGGCGAACTCTGGGTCGCCGTCAACGAGCGCGACGAGATCGGCAGCGACCTCGTGCCGGACTACATGACTTCGGTGAAGGATGGCGGCTTCTACGGCTGGCCTTACAGCTACTACGGCCAGCATGTCGATAATCGCGTCAAGCCGCAGCGGCCCGACCTCGTCGCCCAGGCGATCAAGCCGGACTATGCGCTCGGGGCGCACACGGCTTCATTGGGACTGACCTTCAACACGGGCGACCTGTTCGGTCCTCAATACAGGAATGGCGCGTTCGTCGGCCAGCATGGCTCGTGGAATCGCAAGCCGCGCAGCGGCTACAAGGTGATTTTCGTGCCGTTTACCGGCGGCAAGCCGTCAGGCCCGCCTCAGGACATCCTCACCGGCTTCCTGAGCGAGGACGACAAGGCCTTTGGCCGTCCTGTGGGAGTGGCGATAGACCGTCGCGGCGCCCTGCTGGTGGCGGATGATGTCGGCAACAAGGTCTGGCGGGTCGTTCCATCTCAGACGCAATCGGCACTTTGAGCGGTTCGTGCTACCGGCGACCCGACGAGGGAAGCGATACGACACCACTTGCCATTGCCTGTCGGACACGGTGTTCCGGGCGCCGATCAAGCCGAAAATCAAGCTGTCGGCACCAGTCCGCGCCCGCGTACATGCCGGACCCTCTGGCGCATACGATCGGCAAGAGAAGCGAGCGAGCCTTGCGCCGTGCGCGTCCCAAGAACGGATTGCAGGACAACGCCCTGCGTTGCGAATTTGTGCTTGAACGACTCTGCGCCGCACAGGAAATCGACTGTGCGCAAGCCGTGATCGATCGACCACCGTATGTAGTCCATCATCAGGATCATGCCGGGCGACGCCTGGCTGAAATCCGGATCGAAAGTGGTCACGAAGGCCATCATGGTGTGGTGCTGGACGAAGTTGATGGAGACTGCGACCATCGCGCCATTGCATTCAAGTACGAAAATGTGCAGCACGCCGGCGCGCGCCAGCGCCTCGACGAGTGCGGCGAGTACTGGCGCTCCCTCTTCGAAAAGTTGGGATTCACGCTTGCGCTCCACCAGCCATCTGCGCTTCAGGGCAGAGAGGCGGTCCAGTACCGGCTGCAGCGGCTCGTCTGGCGCAAGCAGGCGAAATTTCATTTTCCCGGCTTCTTCCAGCGTCTTGACGCCGCGCCGATAGTTCTGCCGCGTCTTTTTCGATTGCTCCGCGAACCACGCGGCTCCGCTCTCCCATTGTCCGGCGACGCGATAGCTGACTTCCTCTCTGTGATTGGGGCGAAGCCTGATCCCGCCAGAGGTATCCGGAGTGAAAATTCTGCGGACCGCCGCACCCGGCAATAGATGATTGAGAAAGGCAATATCGAAGCCACCGGCTTCACAGATCCGGGCCCATACGTCCTGCAGCGCCGATGAGGAGCATTCCGGAGCAACGAGAATATCCCCGTAATCGGTATAGCTGCCGGCCGCCCATTCGAGAAACCGCAGGCCTTTGCGCTTGCCGATCGCCATGGGAAAGACGGCAACGAGCCTGTCACCATTCCAGACCAACCCGATCCGCAGCGCGCGCTGGTCACGGTCCGCTACGGTACTCCACCATGCCGAAATCCAGGCATGGCTCTGAAAGATCAGCCCATCAGTGCGATGCCAAAGATGCATCCAATCGGCTTCGATCGCAGCCAGGCGATCCGCCGAGCGGACAACTTCCAAGCGCTCTGCGCTCGAAGCGTCAATCGAAACAATGGTGTTCATGAAGGGGAACGATCCTGTGGCTGTGCGATGACATCGAGACGCCTCTGGAACAGTCTGGCGACATGCCCTCCCATCTTCTTGAGCGGCAGGATGTAAAGCCCAAAGAGCGATTGATAGTCGCGCACATCGCGATCTATCAGGCCAAATTTGAGGTCTTCATCCGGATCCGGGACAAACTGCGTCCCGAACAGGCGATCCCAGAACGAAAACAGCAGGCCAAAATTCTTGTCGTAGTGGCGAGGGTCGATGCTGTGGTGCACCTGGTGCCAGTGCGGACACAAGATGATGTTGTTCAACCGGCCGAAGGAAATCTTGAAATGGGTATGGCGAACAAAGTCCATCATCAGGATGTTGCGAATGACATAGACGTTGATGCCGAAGATAACGATCTCTACAGGATCGAGCGCGATCAGGCTCCAGATGCCGAAGCATATCCCCGGGATGACACCGTCCCAGATACGGTTCATCAGATCGTCCAGCGGATGAACCCGATCCTTGGTGATTCCCACCATCACCTCGGCCGAATGATGCACTTTGTGCAATTCCCATAGGAACGGGAAGTGGTGTTGGGCGACATGGTAAAGATAGTACGAAATGTCGTAGGCGATCAGCATGGTTGCGGTGAAGATGACGATCGTCACCGGTCCGGCCGGGCCGTCGATGAGCGGCGCCTGGATATCAAGGAGCCAGCCGATTGCCTGGTGCGTCCCATAGCCCACGGCGGCAACGAAGGTGACGCCGGCAGGGATGAGCAGGAAAGGCATTATCGCCCGTTTAGTGACCCAAAATAGGACATCCGCTCGCGCCGACGGATGCAGGATGACTTCCGCCGGGAAAGCGAAATCGAAAAAGTCCCTGAGGGACTTGTGCTCGACAGTTCGCCAGTAAGCGACCACCGCGCTCCCCAGTGCCGTGAGAAATAGGAGGCCGAGCGTCACCAGATTGACGTTCGAAAGCTTTTCCACAATCACTCTGGCGAATTCAGAAAACATCGGTGCAGTGGCTCCTGGGCCGTAAAATGGCTACCGGCGAATTAAGAAGCAAAGAACTTGCCAAACCCACTGCATGTTGCCCGCAACCAGGTGGCTATTGCGGCTGCAACGAGCAAAAGCATGCCGGATTTGCGCCAGATTAGCAGTTCAACCGTAACAAAACGCTAAATGTCGGAACGTAATTAATCTCGAATACGGCCGGAACAGCGGATGGCCCGCTCTGCTGCTGCGCCGGCCGCTATCGTTGCGACGGTGGGATTGCCGCGAGGTGGATCTTAATTCCGTCTTCGCCCACTTCGCCGTGCCAGGCGATGCGTTCGGCTGGCTGCCTGGCGCCAAAACGCGGTGAAACCCAGCCGCCCTGCCCCGGTGCGTCGCCGCCGGCGCGGATGTTGACCGCAGCGTCCGGAAACCGAATGGTCATCAGCGGCTCGTCGCCGCGCAGCACTATGATCGTGCTTCCGTCTCGGTTGGTGCCGAGGCCGGCTGCGAGTTGAAAGACGACCTCGGCCACGCGCCTGCCGCCGAGCAGTTGGTCGGTCACGACGATCCCGTCGGCCTGGTGCGCCACGGTGCGCTGATGCACGACACCGAAGCGGCTTCTATACCCGTCATGCCGGGCGCGCAGCTTCCAGTGCGTTCCCGGCTCGCTCTCCACCAATGCCGCAACCGCCTTGTGCGACCAGTTGAACATCCCGGCGATGATGCTTTGGCTTTTGCCCTCGATATTCAGCGTGTTATGCGCCGGTGTCGAGCGGAACCAATCGCGCCAGACGCCCCCCGAACCGTAGAGCCAGGTGCCGGGGTCGACCAGCACCGGCTCGCCATCGATGCACAAGGTGAGCGACAGCGCGTCGGCATGGCCGTGAGCCGCTATCGAGAGATAGCCGAGCGGGCCGTGGTCGAAGGTCAGATCGATGC
>NZ_RZSW01000260.1:0-8254 GCF_003997375.1 Mesorhizobium sp. M5C.F.Ca.IN.020.29.1.1
GGCGTACGCAGTTCGTGGCTGACGGATGCGACGAAGCGGCTCTTCGCTTCATTCGTCGATTCAGCACGGCTCTTGGCGCGCTCGAGTTCGTCTTGTCTCTGTTTCAATTCCGTGATGTCGGTGTAAACGGCGACCGCGCCGCCGTCAGGCGTTTTTCGCCTGCTTACGCGAACCCATCTGTCGCCGAAGCGATCCTCACCGACGAAGTCCGCCGGGTCCTTGTGAATGTGTAACCGCTGGGCAATCCACTCCTCCGGCGACGCGCCCGCAAGGTCGACTTGCCCGCCCGCCAGGCGTTGCTCCAAGATTTCTTGGAAATTTTGCCCAGGAAGAGAAGCTCGCGCATGGTCAGGGAAGAATTCGCAAAATTTGCTGTTGGCCAGGATGACCCTGTCCTGCGGATCGAATAGGACAAATCCGTCAGAAATTGCCTCAAGCGCCGCTGCGATCGTCCGTCTTTGCTGCTCCGCCTCGTCTTCCAGTCGTTTCTTTTCAATCGCGCCCGCGCGAAAAAGTCGAAGCGTCCGCGACATTGCGCCGAGTTCGTCGCCTCCCTCAATCGGTATTTCAATATCGTAGCGTCCTTGCGTCAGTTCGCCGATGACCCGGTTCAGCCGCCGTAACGGGCCAATGATCGAGCGAAGAACAAGGATCGTAAGAAGCGACCCAATCAACAGCACGATGACCACCAGAATGGCAGCGGTAGTCGCGGTTTTCTGGGCTAGCCTTACAGCCTCGTTACGAGCAGCTTCTGCCTCGGCGCTCACTTGTTCGACAAGTTTGTTAAGGGCGGCATCGACATTCGTGCTGTGGGTTCGCGCCTCGGCCAGGAGAGCGTTTCCAATGATGCGGTTATCCTGAGTATAGCTGTCCGCCGCCTCTAGTGCCCTTTTGACGTAGTCATCGATCTCGACACGGATTTCCCTCACTGCATCGGGGGATGATTTCGAAAGGCCGTCCAGTTGGTCCAGCAGTCGCTCACGCGCCTGCTCGGCATTCCGCTGGGAGTTCATTAGCAAGCTGACCGACAAATCGGTGAGCCAGTATCGCAATTCGCCAAAGGTCACGTGCGCCGCAGCCGCAGTCGCCGCGAGATCGAACAATGCCTTTGTGTCTGCGGTGCGGTCGGCACTGCGATAAAGCGCCTGCGTGAGAAGGATGGAAGATACGATGAGACTGATGAGGCCGGCCGCTGTCAGTGCAGCTACGCGGGCCGCGATCGGCAGACTGGCAAGGCGACGTCCCAGGGATTTCGACGGCGCCGGTAGGGCTTCCACCTCGTGGGGTGTCTGTTCCAGGACGCTCATTTGAACAAGACGATGCTGATTGCGCCCCCCAGATCGCCGGCTTTTCCGCCCTCCTTGGGATATCCAGTTATGTCGATCTCGCCCTTCGGCTCGCCGTGGCAGGAAAGGCACGACTCCGTATAGTATTCGGGCAGGAGCATTCGAAATGCCGGGCGTCCCTCCACCTCGGTCACATCCGTGTAGGCTTCGCCTTTTGCTCTCTTCGGATCTGAAAAGACGCTTACGATGATGCTGGCTTCCCAAGCGTCCGGAAGAGATTTGCGGTTGCGCACGAGTTGCTCGGGCGCAGTCACGCGTACCAGAGCCTCGTTGCCAACCTTGGCGGCGAATTTCTCATTCAACAGACGCGCGAAAACGGCCGGCACGAAGCCCTTGAACCCGATCCCCGCGCGGTTGATGTCATCTTGCTGCTCGTCCACCACCTCCCGCATAGCCCCAATCTGGGCCTCAAGCAGACGCCGGTCGCGATTGGTCAATTCGCCGGAAAACGGGTCCTGGCCGGTGTTTTTTGAGTAAACGGCGATGGCCTCGCTCGCAAACCGCTCGCTGTCAAGGTGCTTGTCGCCAAGTGCGGGATCGTTGATTAGTGTCTGATAGTTGGAGACAACACTTCGCCCAGCGCGAAGCAATTCCGCAAGGCGGATTCCCATCGCGACATCTTCAGAATCTCCCGCTCCCATGGCAGCCGGCGCGAGGAACGCGCAACCGACAAGAGCAACGCCAATGCTTCTCCGCGTCAAGGTTGACAGGGCGAACATCTCCATCCCGTCGAAAGAAGCCAAAGAAAAAGTATAGCACAACGCAGGCCGATAGCGTAGCGACAAACGCCCATGCGCAAGCAGTGAGAGAAGGAACGAAGCATCCGCCGCCCGCTCCGAAGCGGCCCTGGCCCGCAAACCCGTTTTTGCCGAACGTCTCTTGACCACCCTGGGTGGAGCACCGAGAGGTTAGCGGTGGATTTGTCAAGCTTGCCGTTAAAATATAGCTTGCTAAAGCTAGAAAATTAGCTTTGAAATATATATTCGTTGTGTTTGAGCGCGACCTCACGCACCGTAAACTTAGCATAGCAATTGTTTGTAGAAGAAGATGATGGTTCTGGCCTTATGTTGTCGGCCGGCACAACTTATGCATGTCATCTTGATCGCTTGATGAACCATCATCGCTGAAAGGAAACAGAACTAGGTTACGAAAAACAATCAGTTTTTAACCCTCGCCGGCGCGGTTGCAGTCGCTGCCGCCGCGAGGCGCCCAGCCGGACGAGACCGATAAGTTCGGAATTGATGCGACGTAACCGGTCCTTCTCGCGGTGAATACCGCCAGTGCCGTTCCGTGCCGTGTGTTCGAGCAGGTGATTAAGGAATGACTTCGATGTGGACAAGTTTTCATAATGGCACCATTGGCTACATTCGCGGATGGTTCCGCCTTCGCGCCGAGCGAAAAGCTATGTGGATGATAACAGACGGGTTGAGCCGGTCACCGGATGACATTCTTAACGACATTGGTATCTCACGCGACGAAATCACGTGCGCTTTGTCAAAGCGTCCCAATCCGAGTTCCGGATCGGGGCGGAATGCGGCCGGCCCATGATTTGTCCAGCCCACAGTATCTGCCATGTCGCATGCCAAGGTCTCATTGTCCCCGCGGCGGCGAGTCGAACTGATCCCGAGTGATCACGGCGCTGGAGCGCGATGTCAGGAAGGTCGTTATCGGGTCAAGGGCGTGAATTCGGCACGGGCGAACGAACTTCCGCAACCGGTCGAACTAGGTCGTTCAGAAATGAATGAGTTTTGACCTTAGAGCGTCTCCGATCGCGGGCCGTCGCTACCAGCGCACAAAAAGCCGCCCGCCGAGCCCGCCGAGCGCGGCAAGGATGGCAATGGCGATCGTGTACCAGGTGGCGACGAAAAGCGGCGAGTCGTCGAAGCAGTGTGCGGCATAGAAAGTTGCCGCCAGCCCACCAGCGAGCAGGCCCGCCACCGTTCCGGCAAGCACCGGCCGCGTCGGCGCGCCATAGCGCAGCACCGCTAGGAAGATAGCGAGCGGACCGATGCCGATCAGCGGGATGAATGTCAGGCAGATCACCAGATTGCTGCCGATCAGACGCGTCCCCCAGTCGGCTGCAGGCACGGAAAGGAGTTCCAGCACCACCGCAACGACCACCAGCAGCGGTGCGGCAATCATCCAGGCCGCCGCCCTGCTCGTCGATGCACCGGGTGTCGACAGGACGCGGATCAAGGCGAAGGCGCTGACGGCCAGAGCAGTCGTGAAGACGAACTTGGCGAGGAAGCGCATCGTATGCATGGCGGTCGCGATGTCGGTGCGTGGGCCGATCGCCAGCCAGAAAACCACCGCCGCGATCGCCGTAGCCGCACCGGCGGCCACCCACCAGGCCGAGCCAAGCGGCATCGCCCTGCTGTGGGCATCGGCGTCGAGCGCCCTTATGAGATCGTCCGTCTTCATGTCATTCCCGCCCGAATTGTCTGGCCCCGAACCGTTTAGCAATAGCTGCGAGCCCACGATGCAGCGACACGCGCACCGCCGTCTCGCTGATGCCGAACTTCACCGCCGTCTCGCCAATGGAACGGCCTTCGACCGATACCGACGAAACCACGGAACGCTGCGCCGGCGGCAGCGCGTCCAGGGCACGATTGATGTCGCGCTCGCTGACCGTCTCGGCCTCCGGTTCGGCGAAGGTCTCGGCGATCTCGTCGATCTCGATCTCGATGCGCCGCCCGCGCCGCCGAAAGGCGTCGATCAGCTTGAAGCGCGCAATGGCGTAGACCCAGGGCAGCACGGCCAGATCCTTCCGCCAGGTATGCCGTTTCACATGAATGGCCAGCAAGGTTTCCTGCACGACGTCCTCGGGATCGACCCCGCCCTGAACGATCTTGCGCCTGATAAAGCCGCGAACGAGAGCAGCCGTCCGGCGCAGAAAGTCGGCGTAAGCCTTTTCATCTCCCGCGATCGCGGCCCGCATCAGCCGGGAAAGCTCGGCCTCATCGTTGCCGGTCACAAGAGTTCACTCCCCGATATTCGCGCCTCGGCGCTGATTTGTTACGTGGCCGGCGAATAATGTCCAAGCCAAAATATGGGAATATCACGAAGGTTTCACCTCCAGCGCCCGATTGCGCCGTTCATCAATGTTGACTACACCGATCAGGAATTGATAGGTGCAGTCTTGCTAAATCAAAGACCATTGAGATCGAGAGGGATAACGTCCATGAAATATGCTCTTTCCGCCCTTGCCGGTGCCGCGGCACTTGCAATCAGCCTGATCGTCGGCCCGGCAATGGCTCAGGACGGCGGCATCGTCGTCTACAATGCCCAGCATGAAAGCCTGACCGACGCTTGGGTTGAAGGTTTCACCAAGGAAACCGGCATCAAGGTCACCGTTCGCCACGGCGGTGACAGCGATTTCTCCAACCAGATCGTCGCCGAAGGCGCCGCGTCGCCGGCCGACGTGTTCCTGACGGAAAACTCCCCCGCCATGGCGCTGGTCGAATCCGCCGGCCTGTTCGCGCCGGTCGATGCCGAGACGCTGGCCCAGGTTCCGCAGGAGTACCAGCCGTCCAGCGGAAAATGGGTGGGCATCGCCGCACGCAGCACCGTCTTTGTTTACAACAAAACCAAGCTGACCGCCGAACAGCTGCCCAAGTCGCTGCTTGATCTCGCCGATCCGAGCTGGAAGGGACGCTGGGCCGCTTCGCCGTCCGGCGCCGATTTCCAGGCGATCGTCAGCGCGGTTTTGCAGCTCAAGGGTGAGGCCGCAACGGCCGGCTGGCTGAAGGCGATGAAAGAGAACTTCACCGCCTACAAAGGCAACAGCACGGTGATGAAGGCGGTCAATGCCGGCGAGGTCGAAGGCGGAGTGATCTATCACTATTACTACTACGGCGACCAGGCCAAGACCGGTGAGAACAGCAAGAACATCGGGCTTCACTATTTCAAGAACCAGGATCCGGGCGCGTTCGTCTCGGTTTCCGGTGGTGGCGTGCTGGCCTCCAGCAAGCACCCGAAGGAAGCCCAGGCCTTCCTGAAATGGGTGACCGGCAAGGGTGGTCAGGACGTGCTGAAGACCGGCAATTCTTTCGAATACGCGGTCGGCAAGGACGCGGATTCCAATCCGGCGCTGGTGCCGCTGGCCGAACTGCAGGCGCCGAAGGTCGACGCGACGACGCTGAACTCCAAGAAGGTGACGGATTTGATGACGGCAGCCGGCTTGCTTTAGTCGGCGTTCGTCCTAAAAGGGCAACCGACTGCGCTCCTGCGGGAATTCGCTTCCGCAGGAGCGCTCTGTTTTTCGAGGTGGCATTCGTCCATGACGACAAGCTGCGTTTCTGGCCGCGTTTGCGGCCCTTCGACCGTTTCCGCCATCGGGCGGCAGCGGCACGGCGCCTGAGCTGATGCAGTCTGCGGCCGACCTTGCACGCTCGGTCCTGCCGACCGGCATGGTTGCTGGGCAATGGACGCGCCGGCGGCCGATATCCTGGGTTTCGCTTGCCGCCATCCTGATCTCACTTTTCTCCCTGCTGCCGCTCGCCTTCATCATCTGGATTGCCGTGCAGACCGGCTGGGAAACCGTATCGGCACTGGTCTTCCGGCCGCGCGTCGGCGAGCTGCTGGTCAACACCCTGCTTTTGGTGATGCTCGCGGTACCGATCTGCATCGTGCTCTCGGTGGCGCTGGCCTGGCTGACCGAACGCAGCGATCTTCCCGGTGCCCGCCTGTGGGCCTGGCTGTCGGTGGCGCCACTCGCCATCCCCGCCTTCGTCCACAGCTATGCCTGGATCAGCCTGGTGCCGGGACTGCATGGCCTGTGGGCGGGCGTTCTGGTTTCCGTCGTCGCCTATTTCCCGTTCCTCTATTTGCCGGTGGCGGCAGCTTTGCGCCGGCTCGATCCTGCTCTCGAAGATGCCGCGGCAGCTGTCGGCCTCGGGCCGTGGCGCGTGTTCCGGCGGGTGGTGCTGCCGCAGCTCAGGCTCGCCATCTGCGGTGGCTCTCTACTGGTCGGCCTGCATCTCCTGGCCGAATACGGCCTTTACGTGTTCATCCGCTTCGACACCTTCACCACGGCGATCGTCGACCAGTTCCAGTCGACCTTCAATGGCCCCGCTGCCAACATGCTGGCTGCGGTGCTGGTGACATGCTGTTTCGTGCTGCTCGGGATCGAAGTGCTCGTGCGCGGCGAGGAGCGTTATGCCCGCGTCGGCTCGGGCGCCGCGCGCCGGCAGCAACGCACCAGGCTCGGCCGCGCCACGCTCCCGTGCCTGCTGCTGCCGGTTATCACCACTCTGCTGGCGCTGGGCGTGCCGTTCGTCACCATCGGCCGCTGGCTCGTTGCCGGCGGTGCCGATGTCTGGCGCCTCGATGAGATCGGCCTTGCGCTCGGCCAGACCCTGTTCCTGGCGCTCGCCGGCGCCCTGCTCGCCACCATCGCCGCCATGCCGATGGCCTGGATCTCAATCCGCGCGCCGGGACCGCTGCAGCGTCTTCTGGAGGCTTGCAACTACATCGTCGGATCCTTGCCCGGCGTCGTCGTAGCGCTGGCGCTGGTCACCATCACCGTGCGCATCGCTCTGCCGCTCTACCAGACCCTGTTCACGATCCTCGTTGCCTATGCGCTGATGTTCCTGCCGCGCGCCCTGATCAGCCTGCGGGCGTCGATCGCGCAGGCGCCGGTCGAGCTGGAACTCGCCGCCGCCAGTCTCGGCCGGTCACCGCTCAAGGCGCTGTGGTCGACGACGATCCGCCTGTCGGCGCCGGGTGCCGCGGCAGGCATGGCACTGGTGGCGCTCGGCATCATGAACGAATTGACCGCAACGCAGATGCTGGCGCCCAACGGCACCCGCACGCTGGCGATGGCGTTCTGGGCCCACAGCGGCGAGATCGACTATGCCTCCGCCGCACCTTACGCCCTCATCATGGTGGCGATCTCGCTGCCGCTGATCTGGCTGCTTTATGTCCAGTCCAAGCGGATGGCCGGACGATGAGCTTCCTCGAACTCACCGATGTGCACAAGCATTACGGCCCGGTGGCCGCACTGGCCGGTGTCGATCTCAGCGTGGCCAGCGGCAGCCGCACCGCGATCGTCGGGCCGTCCGGCTGCGGCAAGACGACCTTGCTGCGGCTGATCGCCGGCTTTGAGGCGCCGGACCAAGGCCGCATCGTGCTTGATGGCGAGGTGCTGGCCAATGGCGGCGCCGCCGTGCCCGCCTATCGGCGCGGCATCGGCGTGGTGGCGCAGGACGGCGCCCTGTTCCCGCATCTGAGCATCGCCTCCAATATCGGCTTCGGCATGCGACATCACGAGGACAAGCGCACCGAGCGCATCGTCGAGCTCGCCTATATCGTCGGGCTCGACAAGGCGATCCTGAAACGGCGGCCGCACGAGCTCTCCGGCGGCCAACAGCAGCGTGTGGCGCTGGCCCGCGCCATGGCCATGAAGCCGCGGCTGATGCTGCTCGACGAGCCGTTCTCGGCGCTTGACACCGGGCTGCGCGCCTCGATGCGCAAGGCGGTGGCCGAACTTCTGGAGACCGCCGGTATCACCACGATCCTGGTCACGCACGATCAGGCCGAGGCGCTGTCCTTTGCCAGCCAGGTCGCGGTGATGCGCGACGGCAAATTCGCGCAAATCGGCACGCCGCACGAACTCTATCTCAAACCGAAGGACAGGATGGTCGCCGAATTCCTCGGCGACGCCATCATCTTGCCGGCCAAGATCGCGGACGGTTTTGCCAGCTCGCCGCTCGGCCGCATCCCCGTCGACAGCACCGAGCGGCGCGATATCGTCCGCATCATGCTGCGGCCGGAACAGGTGCTACTGAAACGGACATCGCGCGAAGGCATGTCGGGCACGCCGGACATGCTGTTCGGCGAAGTGACGGAGTCCGAATTCGCCGGTTCGATGTGCACCATCGCGGTGCGGCTCTTGAACAGTCCCGATC
>NZ_RZSW01000261.1:0-8229 GCF_003997375.1 Mesorhizobium sp. M5C.F.Ca.IN.020.29.1.1
ATAGCGGGCGGCAAAAAAAATAAATCAAATATCCCTATAAAATCGTCTATTCTACTTTGCTTTTCTCACCTCAGGTGGGATTTCGTACACCAACGCCCGCAGCATATTCTGACGCACGCCTCAAAACAGCAGCAGCTAATTTACTTTGAGGAGCCGGTCTACGAGGAAATATGCTATCCTTCGATCCGGGTGAACGATCGATCTGCAATGATCACAATCGTAACCCCGGTTCTTCCGGCCGGCATTTCCGCAACAAAGGCGGACGCCATCCAGCGCAGGTTCGTCGACCAGATCCTCACCTCAGCGCCGCATGACCGGCTGACTGTATGGTACTACACGCCGATGGCGCTGCGTTTCAGCGATCATCTCCGCTACGACGTGTGCGTCTACGACTGCATGGATGAACTCTCCGCCTTCAAGAACGCGCCGGCAGAGTTGACGCAGATGGAAAAGGCGCTGTTCCAGCGCGCTGATGTCGTGTTCACGGGCGGGCAGAGTCTGTACGAGGCCAAACGAAGCCTCCACAAGTCGATTTTTCCCTTCCCCAGCAGCATCGACGTTGCGCATTTCCACAAGGCAAGAGAGCCCGGCGATGACCCTGTAGACCAGGCAGACATACCTCACCCGAGAGTGGGCTTCTTCGGCGTGATCGACGAACGGCTCGACGTTGAAATGATCGCACAGGCGGCTGCGGCAATGCCCGAAGTGCATTTCGTCATGCTCGGCCCGGTGGTCAAGATCGACCCGCTAAGCTTGCCGCGCGCAAGTAACTTACATTGGCTGGGTGCCAAGCCCTACGCCGACCTGCCTCGCTATCTCAGGCACTGGAGCGCCGGCTGGATGCCCTTCGCGCTCAACGAGGCGACACGCTATATCAGCCCGACCAAAACTCCTGAGTTCCTGGCCGCCGGACTGCCGGTGGTCTCCACGGCGATTGTGGACGTCGTGCGCACCTATGGCGCCGAAGGCCTGGTCGACATTGTTGACGCCGAAGACATCGAAACCAAGCTTCGGTCCCTTCTGTCACGTCCCCGGAATTTCCTGTTGAAGGAAGTCGATGCCTACCTCGCCAACATGTCCTGGGAACGAACGTGGGACGCAATGGCTGCCCATATCCAGCGCGCCTATGCAATGAAAAGCATTGTGCCTTTGCGCCGGGGAGCCTGACCATGTTCGATTGGTTGATTGTCGGCGCCGGCTTCGCTGGCAGCGTGCTCGCCGAACGCATCGCATCGCAACGGCAGGAAAGCGTCCTGCTCATCGACCGGCGAAATCACATCGGCGGCAACGCTTATGACTGTTACGACGAAGCTGGAATTCTGGTCCACCGCTATGGGCCGCATATATTCCACACCAACGCCCAATCGATCATAGACTACCTCTCGCAGTTCACCGAATGGAGGCCTTACGAACATCGCGTACTGTCTTCGGTCGACGGAAAACTGCTGCCGATACCGATCAACCTCGACACGATCAATCGTCTGTACGATCTTGAATTGACGCCCGAGCAGTTGGAGGAGTTCTTCGCATCCCGACGAGAGACGGTCGAGGAAGTCCGGACAGCTGAAGACGTAGTTGTGAGCACCGTTGGCAGGGAACTCTACGAAAAATTCTTTCGCGGCTATACAAGGAAGCAGTGGGGTGTCGATCCGGCCCAACTAAGTAAGTCCGTGACTGCGCGGGTCCCAACGCGGATCAACCGCGATGATCGCTACTTTGGCGACACTTTCCAGAATATGCCGGCTGGCGGGTATACACGCATGTTCCAGCGCATGCTGGACAACCCAAGGATCAAGATCATGCTGCAGACCGATTATCGCGAAATTCGCGACAAGATCCCCTTTCAGCGGATGATCTACACTGGGCCGGTCGATGAATATTTCGACTGGAGCCTTGGTCGTCTGCCTTATCGGTCACTTCGGTTCGAGCACGTGACACTTGATTGCGAGCAGTTTCAGCCGGTCGCCGTTGTCAACTATCCGCAGACGGAAAACTATACCCGCATTACCGAGTACAAGCATCTGACCGGACAGCAGAGTCCTAAGACCAGCCTGACTTACGAATATCCAACCGACATCGGCGATCCCTATTACCCGGTGCCGCGGGCGGAAAACGAGGCGCTGTACAAACGCTATGAAGCACTGGCAGCGGCGTGCCCCGAAGTGTGGTTCGTCGGGCGCCTGGCCACGTACCGCTACTACAATATGGATCAGGTTGTCGGTCAGGCTCTGGCGACATTCGCGCGCATTCAACAGAGCCTGCCGGCAAACGGCACGGTGCAGATGCTTACGCAGCGGACGATGCTCGGCCAACATTCGGAGCAGTTCCCCACCTACTGACGTAGCCCGCCCCTTCTTCGACCGCTACGAAACAGCTGCCGCGAACAGTGTGCGCTGGCGCTCCAATTCATTTGCAACCGGCTGGCGAAGACTGCGCGAACCGTCGGCATGAATCGTGGAGAATAAGCCGACTTCCGCGTGGCGCGAATTGTCCCAGCCGGGATACGCAGTCACCGGGTACAGACATATACCCTGAATCGGGGCACCACGGCTCATTGCGTCGCGGACCTCATCGCAAACATAATGGAGCCATGCCGGTCGGCCTGATCCTTCAGCGCCTGTCTCGGCGATAAACATGGGCTTTCTGTAGCGCTCTGCGACTTCGACCAACATGTCGGAAAGCGCCCGATATTCGTGGTGGCCCATCGGTATCGTTGGCCCCTGAAAGTACCATTGGTTGTGCGGATAAAAGTTAAGTCCGATGACGTCGACACAGTCCTCGGCGCCGCCCAATTCGGGCTCGGCACGGCCCGTCAGCATGTCATAGGCTTCAAACTGGCCCTGACGGACATTTTCCGCGCGCCGCTGCTCGGCACGACTACGGTCACGGGGAGCAACATGGATTAGCGGTTCAGCCCATATGAACCGGCAACCAGGTTCGGCATCGCGCATCGCCTTGACGCCCGCAACCGCTGCCCTCACAAGCTGTCGCTTGAACCATCCCCGCTTCTTCGGCCCCACGCGTGGGAAATAGCCGACCTCTATCGCCCATGCGAAAAATGAGATCTCATTGATCGGGCACACCAAGGGAGCTACTCCTGTGATGGAGCGATGGACTCGGACAGCTTCAGCGGCGAAGCGGACATAGGCTTCTGTAAAGTCTGGGGCGCCTTGGTCTACGTGATCTGGTGAGCCATAGTGGAATATATCCCAGACGACCTGCACCCCCGCCGCGTGAGCCGCTTCGATCATTGAGATCCAACCCGACCAGTCGAAGACTCCTGGCGCAGTTTCAATCAGGTGCCAGCGCAAGCCGTCGCGGATCGTGCGAAGCCCAAGGGCAGCACAGCTGCGATAGTCGCCGAGAGCATGTTTGTCGTGTGCGGTTGCGCGAATCAAATCGAGGCGCACTCCGTCGCCGCGCCGATGCGAGGAACATTCGAAGCCAGCCATGAAGAAGCTGGCAAACGCGGACGGATATTCGCCCGGCGGACGCGCCGGCTCGTCGCTCATGCGTGCGATCCGTCGGCCAAGGCTCGCGCCAGCGCTCCCGCTAGGCGATCGACCATTGCCAGTTCCGACCCGCACCACAATTTCTTTCGGGCCGCCATCACCTCGCCTCTGAGTGGTACGGGTGCAAGCGTCGAATGTTGACCAAGCGAGCGAGAGCGGAGGCGAGTCCAGGTGTTGTCGGTGAGCAGAGGTCGACCTCAGAATGACAGACTGGCGCTCTCAAGCCCAGCCTCGTTGATCGTCGTCGCGCTGCATTGTCCCTCCTAATGGAATCCGAGGAAGGAGAAGATCGCAAGCACGACAACAATAAAGCCGATGAGATGGCGCAATCTCCCCCACATTGCGTACCGAACTTGCCTGCGACCGTGAGGTTCCCCTTCGGTTGAAATATTTCTGGTTGGGCGGTCGACCCGCCAACTTGGCATTTCTGCTCCGTACCTTTGACGCCCACGCGACTTCAGACCTCGCTACGCTTACTGACTGATTTTGATTGGTGTGATCGCGGACGCCAGGTGGGCGACGTCAGGAATGCGCCAGACATGATTATGAGCCCACGCCCTCGCCGCCCCTGTCCCGCGCTCATTTTGCGGCGGCAAGCGGCGCCTTCTGGGCAGGACGCAACCGGCGGCGCATGCGGCGCTTGGCAGCGATCTTCAGCGCAACCGGCGGATCGCTCGACAACGCGCCCTGAACGGCTTCGACCATGCCATACGCCACAAAATCGGCGTTGATTTCATTGACCAATTCGATGGCTGTGTTTTTGTCGTCGCCGTCCTCCGACCAGAACACGATCCCCACCCGCAGCGCCCTTTTGACACGTTTCAGCCGACGAACCAGGAAACGGGCATGTTTGACGGAGTCGCGGTTCAGGAATCCGACCACAACGGTGTCGACAGCGTCGAGTTCGAGCCGGCGAATGCTCGCCGGTTCCATGTCGGCAAAGCTCGCCTTCGAGACCGTCGCCCCTTGCACTTCGAGCACCTGCGCCAGCATGGCGGCGGCGGCATCGTCGAGTTCCCCGCGGCCGCCGGCACAAAGCACTGAGACGTCCGTGCCATCCGGGAGTTCGATGTCGTCCTCGCTCACCCCTTGAGCCTGCTTGTCCTCATCCGCTGTGGCAGGCTCGGCCGCGGCCGGATCATCGTCCTCCTCTGCTTCCTCCCGTGCGCTATCGTCGAGGTTCGCCACCAGCGTCTGCGCGCTGGCCGCCACCTGTCGTCTTTGCTCATCGCCCATGACACCCCGCACCCGATCCTGTTCGCCGAGCAGAAGTGCGGGAATGGCGACTTTGTCATAGAATTCGAACAGATATCTTTCCTCCAGGATCTCCTCGGCGTGATCTGTGGCTTCCTCTGGATCACCGGCCAACAGCCGTTGGTAGAGCCGAGCATGCGGTTCGAGCACCGGTTCGTTGCCGAACAGAACGTCGAGGAATTCGAACTGCGGCACGTGCCTGCCGAGCACGACGAGACAGACAGTGAGCGGCGTCGACAGAACCAGGCCCAGCGGACCCCAGAGCCAGGTCCAGAAGATCGCCGCAACGATGATGGCCAATGGTGAAAGCCCGGTTCGTGAACCGTAGAGCCATGGTTCGACGACGTTGCCGGTTATCATTTCCATGGCCACGAACAGCCCGGCGGTCCATAGCACGAGCGACCAGCCGGGAGCCACGGCAAGCGCCAGGAACAAAGGCAGCAACGCACCAATGATCGGGCCGATATAGGGAACAAAGCGCAGCGCCAACGCCAGCAAACCCCACAGCAGTGCATTGGGTATGCCGAGAACCCAAAGCCCGAATGCAATCGGCACGGCATAGAGGATATTCACCACCAATTGCATGAGCAGATATCGGCCGACCCGCTTGCCCGCTTCCTGGAGCGCCTCGGTGGTCCGATGAAGATCGCCGTACCCGACGAGGCGTATGAAACGGTCGCGCAGGTCCTCGCGCTCGAGCAGCATGAAGATGACGACGACGATGATCAGGCCGGCCGATGCCAGCGGGCTGATCAGCGGGCCGATCAGGTTCTGGAGAACCTGGAGCGGCCTTTCGCGCGCGATGATCTCGACAGGCACCGGCTCGCGCTCTGGCTCACCTGCGGTAGGCGGTGAGGTTTCCTGCCGGTCGAGTTCCTGACCAATGCGTTCGATCACGCCACTCAGCCTGGCGATGATGCCTCCGCCGACGCCGGTCTCCTTCAGGGATCGGACCTTGGTCAGGATATTCGACTGGTAAAGCGGGATGTTCTGCGCCAGTTCGCTCACCTGCGTGGCGACAATGAAAGAGAACAGCGCGAGGACCGTGAATGCACTCAGCACGCTGGCGATGACGGCCGGAAGACGGGGAAGGCCGACTCGCTTGAGTCCGGAAACTATGGGTGCGAGCGCAAAGGTAAGCAGCAGAGCGATTGCGATCGGCAGGAAAACCTCGCGCCCGAAGTACAGGGCCGCAACCGCCGCCACGACTGTTGCGACGGTGGGCAGTGACATGCGCGGGAGGGTTCTGGCAGAGGAAACAACGCCCATCACCCCGGGCTCGGCGGGGTGCATGCCGTTTCGACGATTGGCCGCCACTTGATACCTCCGCCCTGCCATAGCCATGATCAGGCATATTGAGCCGGCGTGCAACTTTCGCTTCTTCGCGCCGGCGAGTTCGAAGACGCGATCGGCAAGGGCGGCGCTTTGCGGCCCAACTGGACAGCCGGACGGGCGCTTCGGTCGCCGGACAAAACAACTGACGTGGTGATCGGTTCCGCACAGGCAGAAGACGAGGTCAGGCTTAATCCGAATGACGCAGCCAATGGCGGTCGAACACGTCGAGGATGCCTCGGAACTCGGCCGGCGGGATCTGGCTAGCACCGCCGTCCTTGCTGTCTCCGGCGAGGAATTGCGCCAGCTGCCGGTCGACCATTTCCGGCTGCTCAATTGCCACGCCGAGCGAAGCCAGATCATCGGCGGTCGACCCGTCGGGCGGCAGATATCCGCCCCATCCCTGGGGCGCCCGATTGCGCAAGCGGATCATCAGGATCCTGGTCAGGGACGGCTGCGGCTCCGGGCCGATGATGGTGGTGCCGCATAGATAGCCGCCAAGCACGCTTCCGGGCCGCGAGTGCGGAAACAGGCAGAGGAAGAATTGGGCTTCGCCGCTGGTTTCCTTCAGATGCGCATAAAGGCCGCGTTTTGCCGACGTCATCAGCCCTCCGAGCAGCAGCTGCCCGGTCGGCAATGCCTCGCGATAGGCGGCAGTCAGGCCGTGCGCCCCCGGCCCGGTCTCTATCGAAAGCCTGCCCCTGATCAACTGGCCACGATAATAGGGCGACAGGGCGCGCGAATAACATGCATAGGTTCCGGCAAGGGCCAATCCAAGGTTTCGCTCTTCATGCCCGGACGCCGTCTCGAACCGCGCGCCGACGCGGCGTTCCAGTTCGGCCCTCTCGACGCCGTGGCGGGCGCAGATCGCCGCCGTGAAGCCTGGCAGGTCGCTCTCTGCGATCCAGGCGCCGGGCTGCTCCAGCTTGAGAAGCTTCGACCAGTCGTCGTAGACGCTGAGTTCGCGCGGCTGGGCGCGGCCCTGCAGCCATTTGTCGGCACGGCCGAGATCGAACGCCGTCTTCGGGTTGACGCCTCGGAACGCCGCCGCCAAATCCTTGCGAGCGACGGTTCCCAGCAGGGCCGCAGTCAACCGTAACTTCTGCGCGATATGCTGTGCCATCCCACCCGCCCCTTTATGCCACCGCGAGGCATAACATGTGCCAGCACTTGCTCCCACCGCATTCATGTGGGCCGGACTTCTCCTAAAGTCCCATATTCCAGGAAATCCGCAGAATTCCACGCCGCTCCACGCGCCTACCCTTTTCGCCCTGCCGGGCAGCACTAAGGTCGCGCAGGGCAAGGGCAAGTTATGAAACTCACGCTAACTAGGCTTGAATACCAACACCTTTCCTCAGTCATTTGAACGACAGCGAAGCCGAGCTCTCGCAACCAGCAGAAACCAGCGTAGATGCCGCCGCAACAAAGTAAGGAATAATTCGATGTCCCGGACTGCTTCTCCCAAAATCCCCTTCACCGCGGTGCGGCTGGATCCGCCGCACTGCTGCTGCTGACCTTCGGGCCGGATGGACCGTCGCGTGCTGCTGCCGGCTCGCGCGCGGCAGCGACATATGGCAAGGCGGCTCCTGTGTCGCCGGCCATCGAGCCGACGCGCATTGAAGTCGACGGCGGCGCGCACGTGATACGCTTTTACATCGACGGCAAGGCGGTCGCCCTGCTAGACTCGACCGGCTTCAAGGATTGAACTTACGGGTCGGCGCGGCTGCGTAAGCCTAACTCGCGCCGGTTCCTTGCAGCCGCGCTTTTCCACAAGCCATATTCCAGGAATTCCGGAGAATTCCACGCCATTCCACACAGCGGCGGTGTTCGGGCCGGCGGCTGGGGTTAACCTTACGTTAACCATTGAGGGACGCCGTCATGAAACTTGCCCTGTCTGCACTTCTCGCCGTGCTCGCACTTTCGCAAACCGTGGAGGCTAAAACGAAAGTCGTTGCGACAGATGCGAAAGCGGCCACAGCCGAGAAAACCCGGCCGCCGCTCGACAAAAAGTCCACCGGCGGGATCAACGCCTCGTCCGGTGCGATGGCGGCGCCGGCCGACAAAAATGTGTCCAGTCCGTATCCGCCGGCGATCTATTTCGATTTCTAGAGTTTCATCCATCCCCTAATGG
>NZ_RZSW01000262.1:0-8215 GCF_003997375.1 Mesorhizobium sp. M5C.F.Ca.IN.020.29.1.1
GGTCACCGCCGACGAAGTCAGGAACGTTGCAGCGCGCTATCTCAATCTCAACCATTCGACATCAGGCTATCTCTTGCCGCAGACACAGGCGGGGAATTGATTTGATGAGGAACTTGAACCTTGGCGCTGCCCCTCACCTGCCTGCCGGCATCCTCTCCCCGTACAGTGACGGGGAGAGGGGCGCTCTCGTCGGCGGTTTCGCCAACCACCAGCGTTGCAGAAACAGCGCTGGGGTTGCGGCCAGGCCCCTTCTCCCCGTCACGATACGGGGAGAAGTGCCCGGCAGGGCAACGAGGGGCGGCGCTGACACTGACAGCTATTCGTCTCGAACATCAGTTGGAAGCTACCATTTGTCCGAAGCGACTGTCCTGAAGCGTGCCGCCACCCCTCTATTCACCCTGCTCCTCTCCCTATTCTTCCTCATCCTGCCGTCACTCACCGCTCGCGCGGCCATGAGCATCCAGGAGGTGACGTCGCCAAAGGGCATCACCGCCTGGCTGGTGGAGGACTATTCCGTGCCGTTGGTCGCCATCCGCTTCGTTTTCGACGGCGGCACGACACAGGATCCCGCTGGGAAGGAAGGGCTTGCCAATCTGATGAGCGGCCTTTTCGACGAGGGCGCCGGCGATCTTGACAGCGAGGCCTTCCAGATAAAGCTGGACGACGTCGGTGCCGAAATGAGCTTCGAGGCGGCGCGCGACGGCACCTACGGCTCGATGCGCATGCTGGCCGAGCAGCGCGACGCGGCGTTCGACCTGTTGCGGCTGGCGGTCACAGAGCCGCGTTTCGACCAGGCGCCAATCGACCGCATCCGCGCGCAAGTGCTGTCCGGCATCATCGCCAACGAGCTTGACCCCGACACGCTCGCCCAACGCAAATGGCTGGAGGCACTATACGGCACCCACCCCTATGCGCGGCCCGACCAGGGCACTAGGCAAAGCATCGCCACGATCACGCCGGACGATCTCATCGCCTTCCACAAGGCGAACTTCGCTCGCGATGGTCTGCATGTGGCGGTGGTCGGTGCCATCGATGCCGAGACGTTGAAGAAAAAGCTCGATATGGTCTTCGGCGGCCTGCAGCAACACCAGGCGCTCGCGCCCGTCGCCGATGTCGATCCGAAACTCAACCAGCAGCTCGAGGTCAATTACGACCAGCCCCAGACGTCGCTGCAACTCGCCTATCCCGGCGTCAAGCGGAGTGCGCCGGATTTCTTCGCCGCGGTTCTGATGAACGAGATCCTCGGCGGCAGCGCCTTCACCTCGCGGCTGTTTGAAGAGGTGCGCGAAAAACGCGGCCTGGCCTACAGCGCCAGCTCCGACTTGGTCGACCACCAGCACGCCAACGCCCTGGCCATCAGCACGGCGACCCGCGCGGACCGGGCGGGCGAGACCTTGGCCGTCGTGCGCGACGTGGTGAAGCGCATGGCCGAGGAGGGGCCGACGGAAGCGGAACTGGCGGCGACCAAGAAATACCTGATCGGCGCCTATGCCATCAACAATCTGAACTCCTCCGGCGCCATCGCCGCGACGCTGCTCGAACTGCAGCTCGACAAGCTCGGCATCGACTACATGCAGCGCCGCGCCGCCCTCATCAACGCGGTGACGTTGGATCAGGTCAAGGCGGCGGCGAAAAAACTGCTCTCCGCCGAGCCGGCCATCATGATCGTCGGGCCGAAGCACGGCGAGGCCAAGGAGGAATGAGCCCAAATGGGGGGCAAGTAATGAGCCCGAGTTTCGGCATCGCCTTCGGCGGCGGCGGCGCGCGCGGGCTGGCGCACATCCATGTCATCGAGGCGCTGGACGAGCTGGGTATCAGGCCGGTCGCGATATCAGGCTCATCGATCGGCGCCATCATGGGCGCCGGTATGGCTTCGGGCATGGCCGGCAGCGACATTCACGACTATATGCGCTCGATCCTCGGCCGCCGCGCCGAGGTGGCGGCGCGCATGTGGCGGGCGCGGCCAGGCACCTTTGCCGAGGCGCTGCAGGGCGGGCTGCGTGTCACCCAGTTCAATGTCGAGCGCATCCTCAAGGCATTCATGCCCGACGCCATACCCGAAAGCTTCGCCGAGCTGAAAATACCGCTGAAGGTGACGGCCACGGATTTCTTCGGCCATAAGCTCGCCGTGCTTAGCGGCGGCGACCTGCATTCGGCGCTTGCCGCCTCGGCGGCTATTCCCGCGGTATTCCGCCCGGTGATGCGCGACGGCAGGCTGCTGATCGACGGCGGCATCTACAATCCAGTGCCGTTCGATCTGATCGAGCACGACGCCGATATTATCATCGCCGTCGACGTCGTTGGCGCGCCGACCAAAAGCGGGCGCAAATACCCGACCTCCGTCGATCTGATGTTCGGCGCCACGCAATTGATGATGCAGTCCATCATCGCCGCCAAGCTGAGGCAATGCCAGCCGGACATACTGGTCAGGCCGGCGGTGTCGAAATACCGCGTGCTCGATTTCATGAAGATCGACGCCTTAATGGCCGAAACGGCTGATATCAAAGATGAGCTGAAGCGGGAGATCGAGAAGGCGGTGGAGGCGCGGGCCAAGGTCGACACGGGCAAGCGCACCAAGCGCGTCGGTGGGTGAGGGGCGCGGAAGGTCTGACGTTGTGGGCCGCCAACCTACGGCAGGATGAGTGGTTCAGGGACCAGGCTGCCCCGCGGGTGGAACGATCTGCATGACAAGGCGCATCAGGTCGGCCTGACGGGAGGCGCCGGTCTTCTGGAAGATATTGTCGAGATGCGTCTTGGCGGTCGCGTTGGCAATATGAAGGCTGGCGGCGGTCTCGGCCAGGGTGTGCCCGGCCACAAGGCTGGCGAGCACACGGGTTTCGGCCAGCGTAAGCCCAAAGGCTCTCGCCAGCATTCCGGCGGCGTCATGCTCGTCCGGTGCATTGCCGATGAACACCGCGGCTACCGCCGCAGGTTCCATGCCGGCGCGCAGGTCGCCGCCGGCCATCGGCAGCACGCGGGCGAAGACGGGCGGCAGGCCGGATTCGGTGAGGAGGACGGCAAGCCCTGTCTTGCCGATGCTGACCTCATCCTGAGCCGCAAGCATGATGGCGCTGTGAAGCTCCCTGGAAGCCGACGGGATCTTCGCTTGCAGAATGCCCCGGACATCCTGGATCGGGCCGCCGCTCTGCAGCATGTGCTTGGCCGAGCGGTTGGCGTGCAGGACGGCGCCACGTACATTGGTGAGGACCACGGCGCATGTGAGCGCATCGAGCGCCTCGGCCATTCCTGCGCGCTCGACAGTGCCGATGTCCAGCATGTTGCTGATTATCACCGAACGGCGCACATGCGGCAGCAACAGTCTGCCAAGCTTGATTTCGCGCTCGGTGATCATGCCTTGCCGCTTGTGTCGGGCAACGGCGAAGCCGGCAAGACGGGTAGGGGTGTGGATCAGGAAGAACGACATGACGTCGACCAGGCCTTGCGGCTTCAGCCACTCCTGAAAATATCGGGAGGTCTCCAGGTAGGTCTGAGGGATATGACGCGAGACCACATGCGGCACATCGAGCGAAGGCCATGTCGAGAGATCCTCGAGCTGCCGGGCGTGGATCTCGGGGATATATTTCGCCTGTTGCTCCAGCCAGTATGGCTCTATTCCCACGGTCCTGTAGATCAGCAGCCGATCGTTGGCGAGGTCGTCAAGGTGCAGGACCGCAGTCTGGGCATCGAGCGCATCCCTGATCCCAGCCAGCGCGTGTTCCCATCGCCCCGGGTTGAGTGCGCAATCGTAGATTGAGCCAATCAGCTTCGACAGATCATGATGCGACAATGCCTTGGCCATCGACGGCCCCCCGCATGTCGACAGCGCGTCCGACGCGGAAAGCAGCGCGCTCTCACAGGTGCTCTCGCCTCTCCAAATGTTAGCGATCGCTTAAATTCTGATTATCTCCCCCAAACAGGGGATGCGCAAGCACCCGGGCGGTGAAATACTCGCGCCCCAGAAGACAAGGTCACACTTAGCTGTGACAACCAGTGGGGTTCAGCGCGTTCCTGGCTCGCGGGCCTTCGCCACTGTGATGCAGCCGGGGGGATTAATCAAGAATTCTGCCTGCGTGCGCCGACTATCACGGCGCGCGACCGCCTATTGCTGAAACGTTAAGCCGGGCTCGACCCGGACAATTCGGGATGGAGCAGCATTATGTACAGATACATTGCTTTTGCAGCACTTTGCATGGCGGCGATGCCCGCGCATGCCGACGAGCTTGGAGCCATGAAGGCTGAAAGCATCGATCTCGCCGGCTTCCTTGGTGTCGTCTATTATACGCCTCAGGAGGACGGCTATCGGGTGGTCACCACCATCGCGCAGGGCGAGGCTGGCTTGCCAGTGCGTTTCGTGGCGACACTGACCGAGAACCAGCTAGTCGCGGTCTCCGTGCCGGGCAAGCTGGGAGAGTCGGACCAGATCATCAAGATATCCCGTGTCGGCGGCAAGCTTGTCGTCAGCCCACAACCGATAGACGGCATCGTGGTTTCTTCTCCGAAGCCCGCCGTCGACTGATGACCGCCGTCGAGTGATCCAAGGTCGAGTGATCCAAGGTCGAGTGATCCGGGGGCATGCGCGTTGCGACGGCGCTGGTTGAGCCTGCAACGTGGGCGACAGACGATGTCCCTGTGGCTCGTCCTCCCGTCTGTCGCCGTCTTTTCCCTTGTCGCCGGCTTCGCCGCGTCTTCGCAAGCCGAGCTGGCCTCGGGCAAGTTCTACGAAATTGTCGGCGGCAAGGTCGATGCGCGTACTTATAACGGCTTCCGTCGCTACCATGGCAGCTGCAATCACTGCCATGGTCCCGACGGCATGGGCTCGACGTTCGCCTCGGCCCTTGTCGACCGGCTGCCCGGCATAGAGGTCTTCCGGCGCAGCGTTCGCGACGGCGTGCGCAGCGGCCCTTCAGTGATGAAGGGCTTCGCCGACGACCCCAACGTCGCTCCTTACATCGACGACATCTACGCCTATCTGCAGGCCCGCGCCGACGGTGCGCTTGGCCGAGGACGGCCTGAGCGGCTTGAACGCTAGATATCGCAGGCTGCCAGCTTCACCAAAGGACAGTGAGACGGCTATCGAGCGCCACATGAGTGCCGAAGGGCGAACTCTCTCGCTCAAGCACGGCCGCGAGCCAGGCGACATCTTCGGGCGAGGCGCGGTTTAGCCGGAATTTGCGGAGCTCGAACGGCACCAACTCGAGCGAAAGAAGCCTGCCCTCAGGCATCGCGAGCCGCGGCAGGCACATCAGCGCAAGCCCACCGCGAAAGATCTTGTAGCCTGTGATTCCCTCATAGTCGGTGAGGAAGTCGCCGCATCCATAAAGGATCAGCCGGCCGTCATGGATTTCGATCGGCTTGGGATGGTGGGAGGAGTGCCCATGCACGACGTCGAAACCTGCAACATCGATGAGAGCATGGGCAAGCGCTCGCTCTTCCGTGGTGACTTCGTAGCCCCAGTTGCCGCCCCAGTGGATCGAGGCCACTGCGAGGTCGCCAGGCTGCTTCATGGCCTCCACGGATCGGGCGATCTGCGCGAGCGAGCGGGCCGAGACATCCGCCAGCAGGTTGACCCCGGGCTTGTAGGCTCCGGCTGCCCATGAAGCTGGAACGCCGCTCGTCTCGAGCGCGAAGCCGATGACCAGCACGCGGCCTCCGCCGGCCAGTTCGATTGCGGCAGGCGCCGCCGCCTCATCCGCGTCAAGCCCGGCCCCGGCATAGGCGAGGCCGGCATGCCGGAGCGTATCGAGGGTTTCGACGAGGCCGGGCTCATCCCAGTCGAGCACATGGTTGTTGGCGAGCACGCAGCAGCTTACCCGCGCCGCCGCCAGGCAGCCGATGTTTGCGGGGTTCATTTTGTAATTGATGCCCTTGGGCGCCAAAGACAGGCTGGTGGTAATGCTGGTCTCGAGGTTGATGATCCGCGCGTCGGGAGCTTCACGGTCCAGTTCGGCGAGCGCATCGCCCCAGACATACGTATCGTCGACCTTTCTCGGGATCGGGCCATTGATGCGTTCGGCAAGCTCGACATAGGTCGCCGCCGATCTGACATAGCGCTCGTGCAAATGCGGATCGCCCGGATTGGCGAGGATCTGGTCTATCCCGCGCCCCAGCATGACGTCGCCGCACAGGAACAGCTTTGCGCTGCTTCGGACAGGCCGTTCAGGTCCTGCGGCGGCATTGTTCGCGATCTGCGGCATCCCAGACCTCCTTCCCCGCCAACACCCCGTGACGCCAAGGGTTCCAGCCCAATTTGCGCGGATCGGATCGCGCGCCCAGTCGTTAACGCAGGAGAACCGAGTTAACCAAGGAGAACCGACAGCCGAGGCCAGAAATGACCGACACAGCCTTCTCCTTCATCCCGCGCGCCGCACGCTCTCCCAAGCCGCGCAAAACCGGCCTGACCGAGATTCGCGGACCCTATTATAGCGCCTATGGGCCGCGCCATTTGGCCGACCTCCTGGAAACGATGGGCAACTGGATCGACGGCATCAAGTTTGCCGGCGGATCATTCGCCCTGATGCCGCCCGAAGCGGTGAAATCGATCAACAAGCTGGCGCATGATCACGACGCTTGTTTCGACAGGCGGCTGGATCGAGAATGTCCTCCGCTTCGGCCCGGACGCCGTGGACCGCTACATCGAAGAAGCCAAGGCGCTCGGGTTCGATGTGATCGAGATCTCCACCGGTTTCATCAGCCTGCCCACGGAGGCGCTGCTGCGCCTGGTCGAAACCGTGAAAAAGGCCGCGCTCAAGGCCAAGCCGGAGCTCGGAATCCAGTTCGGGGCCGGTGGTGACACGTCGGCCGACGAACTCGAAGCCGAAGGCACCAGGGATGTCGGCTGGCTGGTCGCACAGGCCCGGCGTGCCCTCGATGCCGGCGCCGATATCATCATGATCGAGAGTGAAGGGATCACCGAAAACGTGAAGTCCTGGCGCACCGAAATGGTGGCCCGCATAATCAACGAGCTCGGCCTGGAGAAGGTGATGTTCGAAGCCGCCGACCCGGCGGTCTTCGAATGGTACGTCAAGAACTACGGCAACGAGATCAACCTGTTCGTCGACCACAGCCAGATCGTGCAGCTCGAGGCGCTACGCTCCGGCATCTGGGGAACCAAGAGCACCTGGGGACGGATTCAGAATATCGCGTAAGAGGTGGGCGAATGTTATGAATTGCCCCATTGCGTTGCTTCAGTCGAACACGCCACTGAGCGATCTACTCTTCAAGGCGAAATTTATCGCACCTTCACGGGCGCATACTCGAGCGCCACCACGCCGTTGCTGAATGGCGTGGCCGAGATCAACTCGAGCGGCACTTGCTCGCCGGGCGGGAACAGCTTCTTGCCTTGGCCGACGGCGCCGGGGTAGCTGAGCAGCCTGACGCGGTCGACCAGGCCGTGGCGCAGCAATGCCTGCGCCACGCTGAGGCTGCCATGCACATAGATGTTGCCGCCGCGGCCTTGCTTCAGTTCCCTGACCGCATCCGGCAAGGCGCCCTTCAGGAGCTCGGCCGGTTTCCAGTCCAGCGCCTTCAAGCTGGTCGACGCGACATATTTCGGCAGCGCGTTGAACCGGTCGGCGAAGTCTCCGGTTTCCGTGGGCCAGGAGCCGGCGAAAATCTCATAGGTCGTGCGCCCCAAAAGCATGGCGCCGCTGTCGGCAAGCTCGTCCTCCTTGAACCTTTGCATTTCATCGTTCCAGGTCACGCCGGGCAGCTTCTCGACCTCGGCGATGCCATCGACGCTGATGAATTCGGTGACGATAAGTTTTCGCATGGCGATCTCCTTTTGTCAGAGGACGGACCGCACTAGCCTTTCGCGACACGTTCCGTGAAAAAAGTGCGGCCGCTTGTAGAGGTCTTTCCCTATCAAAGGACCGATACCATGGGGAAAAGCTTCTCCGACCTGGACTAAGTTCCCAAGATCGGATTGGTATTACATCTGAGGCAGATATTCCCGAAGAACGCATTGCAGGAAGATCATGGGATTCGGGGTCTTCATTCACCGCTCAGATTCGAGATACAATGATCGCCCCGCAGAGCAATACCAGTTTCCTCGCCCGTATCTGCGTCGTGTCGAAGAATGCGTCGGCGACTGGATCATTTACTACGAGCCTAGCAGGGTAAACGATACCCGCGGCTATTACGCCGTAGCCAAAGTCCAACAGATCATTCCCGATCCTGTGACGCCTGATATGTACCTCGCTCTGATCGAGCCCGGAAC
>NZ_RZSW01000263.1:0-8187 GCF_003997375.1 Mesorhizobium sp. M5C.F.Ca.IN.020.29.1.1
ATAGGGCGCCGAGCCCATCTGCCAGAACAGCCACGACAGGGTTTCTGCGCGCGCCGGCTGCTCGGTCGGCAGGAATTCGCCGAATTTTTCGGCCAGATGCACCAGGATCGAGCCGGATTCGAAGACGCGGATCGGCTTTGGCCCGCTGCGGTCCATCAGCGCAGGAATCTTGGAGTTGGGATTGACCTCGACGAAGCCGCTGCCGAACTGGTCGCCGTCGTTGATCCTGATCAGCCAGGCGTCATATTCGGCACCTTTGTGGCCGAGCGCCAAGAGCTCCTCCAGCATGATCGTCACCTTGACGCCGTTCGGTGTCGCCTGCGAATAAAGCTGCAGCGGATGCTTGCCGACCGGCAGCTCCTTGTCATGCGTCGGGCCCGCGATCGGCCGGTTGATGCTGGCGAAGGCGCCGCCATTTTCCTTGTTCCAGGTCCATACTTTCGGCGGTGTATATTGGTTCATCTTGGGAGGCCTTGTGTTGTGAGCGGGGAGCGTCTTGGGGAGGATCAGCTTGCGCGATGAGAGCGGGAGGGTGGGGCAGGTTCGTCTACACATAGTTACAGGTAGTGCGGTCGCCAGGAAGTTCAACTTATGTTGAACTATTGCCGATGCCGCGCGCCCCTTCTCCCTACTAGGCCCGGAGGGGAAGGGCTAATCGATGCCCTTGCGCCTCGTCACGTGCGCCATACCTATAGGGATATCGGGCCTTGCCGGCCCACGCATCGCTTGCCGGGATTGAGAGCATGACCATCGATACCATTTTGCGGTCCATCGTGGCGGTTCGGGCCTCGATCCCCGACGACGCCTTCACCGCCAACGCGCTGGGCACGAGCCGGGAAGGCAGCGGCGTGGTCATTCGCGATAACGGGCTGGTGCTCACCATCGGCTATCTCATTACCGAGGCGGAAGAAGTCTGGCTGACCGACCATAACGGGCGCGTGGTTCCCGCCCACGCGCTTGCCTATGACCAGGAATCGGGCTTCGGCCTGGTGCAGGCGCTGGCCCCGCTCGGCCTGCCCGCCGTGGCTTTCGGCGACGCGGCCAGGGCGATGGCGGGCGACCCCGTGGTGCTCGCCGACGGCATCGGCCAGGCGGTCAGGGCGCACATCGTCACCAAACAGGAATTCGCCGGCTATTGGGAGTATCTCCTGGACGAGGCGATCTTCACCGCGCCGGCCCATCCGTCATGGGGAGGTGCGGCACTCATCGGGCAGGACGGCAGGCTGCTTGGCATCGGTTCGCTGCGCCTGCAGATGAGCCGCGCCGGCGAGATCGCCGACATCAACATGGTGGTGCCGATCGACCTTCTGCCGCCCATTCTCGACGATCTCCTGACACGCGGCCAGGTTGCCAAGCCACCGCGCCCATGGCTCGGCGCCTTCTCCGCCGAAAGCAATGGCGAGGTCGTGGTGATGAGCGTCGCCGAAGGCAGCCCCGCCGCCGAAGCCGGCTTGCGCCAGGGCGACATCATCTCGGACGTCCGCGACGGCGAAGTCGACGGGCTCGCCGACTTCTACCGCAAGCTGTGGCAGAACCCGGCGGGCGCCGAGATCCCATTGCGGGTGGTGCGCGACGGCCGCGAAACCTGGCTGCGCGTCAAGTCGGCCGACCGCAACAGCTTTCTCAAGAAACCGCAGCTGCAGTGAAGCAGTCCATACCGGTCAGATCTTCGTGATGCGGGGGCGCTGCCCTCACTCGCCGCAGGCGCTGAAGCCTGTTCCAGGGTTCCACTCAGAAAAGGCAATGACCTTGCCCTCGACCGACACGGTCGCGTGCGCGGTGGTGCCATCGGGCTGCATCTTGCTGCTTTTGCCCTTGCCGGACAAAACATTGTAGTCGCACTCGCTTGCGACATTGTCTTCAAAATAGTCATGATAATCATAGGCAAAGCCGGCGACAATAAAGGCGCCGTCGCGGTAAGCGAGCGTCAGCGTCTGGTTGGTCCGTTTGCTGCCGACCGGCATCGCCGGCAGATACAGTTTGATCGAGCCGTTGGGCAGTGCGGTCAGCTCCGGCTCGGTGTCGGAGGCCTCGTAGCCGGAGCGGTCGTAACCGTTCCACTCGCCGAGAATCTGGTCACGCACGATGCCGGCAGGACGCAAAAAGTTGTGTTCGCGATCCCTGAGAAAGAAATGCATGTCCATCGGTTCGCTTGGTTGGGTCTCGACGATCATCGCCAGGTCGACGGCGCCGTCGCCATTCCAGTCGCCGGTCAGCGCGGTGATGATCTTCTGGGTTTCTATCGGTTCCGCCAGGGCCACGGTTGGCGCCAGCAACATCAGGCCGAACAGCATCGCTCGCATGTCCACATCCCCCAGTTGAGGCCCGCCGAGCCTATCATGGGCCCTTCTGCAAGGAGACTGTTACATCACGGTTGGAAGAACCGCCATGGGCGCCGGGACAGAGGGGGCGGACTGGCAGCTACATCCACCTGTTGACGCTTCCCCGCTGTTGCTTCATCCAGACGGATGCGGCGGCGCAGAGGGAGGAACGATGGCTGAGACATCCGATGAGCGAGCGCGGGGTGTCACCGGACCACCAAGGCAGGCCGGTTAATGCCGCCGGTCAAGGTCGACCCTGAAAAAGTGCGCGAATTCGGCGATGCCGAAAGCTTCTACACCTGGCTCGGCAAGCACCACGACACCGAGACAGAAGTCTGGATCAAGATACACAAGGTCGATTCGGGGCTGCCTTCGATCACGCCCAAGCAGGCCATCGACGTCGTGCTGTGCTGGGGTTGGATCGACGCCGTGCGCAAGGGGCTCGACGACAAGAGCTATTTGCAGCGCTACACGCCGCGCGGCAGGAAGAGCACCTGGAGCCAGATCAACGTCGACAACGTCGCCCGGCTGATCGAGGAAGGCCGGATGACCGAGCACGGGCTGAAACAGGTCGAGGCAGCGAAGGCCGACGGTCGCTGGGCGCGCGCTTACGGAAGCGGCAAGGATATGAAAATCCCCGGGGACTTGCAGGCGGCCATCGATGCCGAGCCCAAGGCAAAGGCGATGCTGGCAACGCTCAGCGCGCAGAACCGTTTCGCGCTCGCCTTCCGCATCCACAACATGAAGACCGAGGCCGGGCGCAAAAAGAAGATCGCCGCCTTTGTCGAGATGCTGAAACGCGGCGAAACGATCTACCCGCAAGGGAAGAAGTGAGGTTTTGTGGCTGGCGCCACCGCGGCAGTGGCTGCAATGGCAGCCCGTCGTTCGTTACGCCCAAGGTCCGAAGAGCAACGCGGCACCGTTGCCTGCCGCTGGCCTTGAAGCCACGTCCGGCTCCTCCATCTAGTTCGCAATAGCGCGCAACTTTCCCAGGAAGCGCTAAGAGTTGCTGGCCTCTGACAAACCAGAGTGGCCGCCCGTTCGTTTTGGCGGGCAGCCTTAACAACGGAGCGTCTTCCTCGTTGACAGACGAAGGAGATCAAAAATGGCAAAGGTCGTTTGCGTCCTCTATGACGATCGGTCGACGGTTACTCGTCAAACTATGCGCGGGACGGGCTTACGAAGCTCGACCGCTATCGCGGCGGCCAGGCACACTTCCCACGCCGGCGCGCATTCCTATAGCGCAGGCGACGCCACAAGCGGTTCGGAGGAGGCGGCGCGCTTCAAGGCCAAGGCGTGAGCCAACAGGCCTGAGCCAGGTGGGATCAGGTCTGCGCAGGTCGAAAGCGACAGCTCGCGGAGCGCTGCGCGGCGCCGGAGTTTTCCGGCGCTTCTCTGGCCGCAACACTGCCGCTCAGGCCGACATGGCCAATGGCCTTGCGCTCTTGTTGGGGATCTGAATGTCGATCTCCAGCGTCGACATCGTCTCGCCGCGATCCATCGAGACCTGCAGGTAATCCTGGTCGATCTGCACATGCCTGGCGATAACGGCCATGATCTCCTCGCGCAGCACCGAGACGAGATCGGGCTGGCTGCGGTTGCGGCGCTCATAGGCGAGCAGCACCTGCAGCCGCTCGCGGGCCACCGGCGCGCTGCCGCGCCGCTTGAAGAGGTCTAACAGGTTCATGCTGCCCTCCTTCCAAAAAGCCGATCGAGAAAGCCCTTGCGCTCGAACGGCACGACGACCGGCAGTTCCTCGCCCTCGAGCCGTTTGGCCGCCTCGATATAGGCGCGGGCGGCGGAATTCGTCGGATCGCTGAGCGTCACCGGCGAACCGAGGTTGGAGGCCTTGAGCACGTCCTGGCTTTCGGGAATGATGCCCAGGAGCGGCGTCGACAGGATCTCCAGAACGTCGTCGATCGAGAGCATTTCGCCGCGAGCCGCGCGGGCCGCATCATAACGCGTCACCAGCACGTGCTTGGCGATCTGTTCGCCCCGCTCGGCCTTGACGGTCCTGGCGTCGAGCAGGCCGATGATGCGATCGGAATCGCGCACCGAGCTGACTTCCGGGTTGGTGACGATGACCGCCTCGTCGGCAAAGCGCATGGCAAGCTGCGCGCCGCGCTCGATGCCGGCCGGACTGTCGCAGAAGACATAGTCGAACACCGAGCTTAGCTTTTCTATCACCTCGCCGACGCCCTCCTCGGTCAGCGCATCCTTGTCGCGCGTCTGCGAGGCCGGCAGCAGGAACAGCGTCTCGACCCGCTTGTCGCGGATCAGCGCCTGCGAGAGCTTGGCCGTTCCCTGGATGACGTTGACCAGGTCGAACACCACCCGCCGCTCGGCGCCCATGATCAGATCGAGATTCCTTAAGCCGACGTCGAAATCGACCAGGGCCACCTTCTTGCCGGTCCTCGCGACCGCGGCACCAAGGGCGGCAGTCGAAGTCGTCTTGCCGACGCCCCCCTTGCCCGAGGTGACCACCACTACCTTGCCCATATATGCCTCCATTATTGTTGTTGGTATTGTTAAGCGTCTGATTTGGGATCCGCTTAAGTGCTTGTTTCAGATGCCATTATAAAAACATTGCGCACCTTTGGCCGGCATGCTTAGCTGAACGGCGCGATACGCAACGTGTCTTTTTCGAGAAACGCCTGCACCGCCTTTCCACGCAAGGACGGCTCCATCTCCTCGGCAGTGCAATACCAGCCGTCGACCGACAGCAGCTCGGCCTCGTTCTTGCGGCAGAAGATGCGCGCCGCCGAATGGCCGAGCACACCGGCCGACGCCCGCCCGCGCAGCGTGCCGTAGACATGGATGGAGCCGGCGGCGACGATCTCGGAACCGGAGGCGACGGAGCCCAGCACGATGACATCGCCATGCGCGTGGAAGACCGACTGGCCCGAGCGGATCGGCGTCTTGACCATCAGCGTGGCGGGCGCTTCCGGCTGCCTGTCTTCTGGCTTGCCCTGTTCCGCCCTGCCCGCCTCTTCCGGCTTGCCCGCCTCTTCAGGCCTGCCCTTGCTGTCGGCCTGCATCAGCAGCCCGGCGGTGGCCTCTTTCGCACCGATCAGCACGGGCGGCAGATTGGCCTCGAGCGCCGTGCTGCCGTCGAGCTCGATGGCGTAGATGCGGATGCCGCGCAGGCCAAGCTCAGCAACCAGCGCTTCGATCTGGCCGACCTCAGGCTTCAGCGTGTTGAGGTTGAGCACCACCGGCCGGCCGGCGAAATAGCCCGGTGAATTGCCGATCCAGCGATCGAGGCTCTCCAGCCACTCAGAAAGCGGGGCCTCCGGCGTCAGCGTGAAGGCGACGAACGAGCGGGCGCGAAAACGAATGGATTTGGTCTCGACGGGGGCGGCGAAGGTCACGGACAGCGATTCCTTACTGATAGGTAAACGCTAGCCAGCCATGGTTAACGAAAGGTTAACGGAGGGGGTATTCGCGACATTAGGAAAGCCATTTACTGACTGGCCCGGCCGTGTCAGCAGCCGAGCGGGCAGCGCTGGAAATTGCTTGCCCTTCTCGACACCTTGCTGGCTAAGTGCCCTTTGCTGCGTCCTCGATAAGTTCCGCTAGCAAGGTAGAGAACCGCTCGTCAGTCCTATCCCCTATGTTTCCCACTTCTCTTGCCACCATCCCGGGCGAAGAGACCGACACTTGCCCACTCAGCTGAACGTTGACCGTGAACGTCCTTCCGACTTCCTCCTTCGCCACGCCCTGCTTGCTGTAGACTTTGAACCGGATAGATGGTGTTGACGCTTTGGCTTGGCGGCGTGGCGCGGTGTCCATCTCGACAGTCACCTCGCCCGCCACTTCAGCCTTGGCCGCCTCCAACGACGCAACCACGACGTGGTTTAGCCAGGCCCTGGCTTGCGCGCCGAAGTCCACCACACCTGCCTCCGCCTTCTTATTGCGGACCTTCCCCTCTTGCTCACGGGCTTCCTTCCCGCGCTCAAGGGCTTCTTTGAACTTAGACATCATGGTTTGCCTCCGATTGTAAGCGCATGAGACCAGGCGTCATATCCCGATGCTCCTCCTAATGGGTAGAACGCGCACAATCGGCGTCCGTTGCGTAAGCGGAGCCCGCGGTTCGCCGCTGCGCACGGTAGTTTCCTTCTGGCGCGGTCGATCGCCCGGGTGGCGGCGGTGATCGCGGCGCTGTGGTGGTGGCTGGGGTAGCGTGTCAGCAGCCGAGCGGACGGCGCTGGAATTTCCCTGCCCTTTCCCACAAGATGCCTGAACATCCCTGAGGGCTCGACATGTGCAACCTCTACAACATCACCACCAGCCAGGAGGCGATCCGCCAGTGGACCCGCGCCCTGCGCGACATCCTCGGCAATCTCGAGCCCTCCATCGACATCTACCCCAATCAGCCCGGCCCGGTGGTGCGCAACGCGCCGGACGGGACGCGCGAGCTGGCCAATCTGCTGTGGGGCATGCCGACGCCGATTGAGCGGGTGAAGGGCAAGGCCGACTACGGCACCACCAACATCCGCAACCCGCAATACGGCCACTGGCAGCAATATCTCGGCATCGAGAACCGCTGCGTGGTGCCGCTCACCAGCTTCGCCGAACCGAGCCCGGCGCCGGGCGACAAGGACCCGGATACCGGTATCCAGAGGAACTACTGGTTCGCGCTGAACGAGGAGCAGCCGCTGTTCTTCTTCGCCGGCCTGTGGACGCGCTGGCAAGGCGTGCGCAAGGTCAAGGACGGCCCCGGCGACTTCGAGCTCTATGGTTTTCTGACCACCAAGCCAAACGCCCTGATCGCGCCGATTCACGAGAAGGCGATGCCTGTCATCCTGACCACCCAGGAGGAAACCGAGACCTGGCTGACAGCGCCGTGGTCGGAGGCCAGGCACCTGCAGCGCACGGCACCCGACGACGCGCTGGTGATCGTCCACAAGCCGGCGACGCAGATCAAGTTTCCGCCGCAGGCGTCACAGGCGCCCGTACAGGGTTCGCTGTTCTAAAGCTTGAACTTCTGCAGCACCCAGATATAGCCCTTCGGCGGGTGGTCCTGGTCGATGAACTGGGTGCGCACGGTAGTGTCCTTCCGGCTGCACCGTTTGCACCTGAACCTGATCGCTTCCAGCGGCTTGTTCCAGCCCACCACCTGCGCGACATCATTGGCCCGGAAGCGTCCCACATGGTAGCAATGGCCGCACTCGACGATCAGCAGCATGTTGGCCTTCGCGGCACGTCCAACGCTGTCCATCGGCCCGGCCATCGGTCATTTCCGGGCCAAATAGTCCTCGGGAAGCGGAAGCAGGCCAAGGTCCGGCATCCGGAAATCGGGCTCCTTGTTCGCTAGGCTGGCCATCACCTCATGCAATTTGTCGACAAGTCCACTAAGCTGCCAATACAGCTCGCCATGCGCCTTCAGATGCAGCTGCGACGAAAGCACCGTCCTGCGCAGGCTCAGAGCGTCCCTGATGATCGCCTCCGCATCCCTCGTCGACAGCCTGTCAAACCGGCTTTTTCGTCTGCCCATCGCGGCTCTCCCTAATTTGTGAGCAACCGCCCCACCTGCTGACAAATAGGAATGAATTCCTCACGGAGTCAATTCACACTTGACATATTTGTTCCCGTTTTGTTCAATTTGAACAGAAACATTTGGAGGCATCTCCATGGACCACATCGTGACGCTCGACAGCCGCCAGGAGGCCGCCCTTCAGGCCATCGCCGACAGGTTCATCGCCCGGCACAAGGGCGATGCGGTGAGGGCCCTCAAGGAAATGATCGTGCTGAATGGGCATTTGCAGGAGCGGCTCGACGCGGTTGAGGGATCGCGGCGGGCGACGCGCTAGGCGCTCAGAGATGACGGCAGCAGGACGCGTGTTCAACCGTGCCGTTGAATGTC
>NZ_RZSW01000264.1:0-8168 GCF_003997375.1 Mesorhizobium sp. M5C.F.Ca.IN.020.29.1.1
GACAAAACTCTTGTACAAGCGTATCAACCGATCCTCTTTTTTCTGGAGAATCGGGGATATTCACAAGCTGCTTTTTCTGTTTCTATTTCCAGGCGCCATACAGAAGATCGTACGCGACGGTAGCGAGGTTATTAACCCCGTGATTGTAGAAAATGCGATGCAACACTACACACGACTGTCACGGTCGCTTGAAGGGGTACTCGGAGCTTCTTCCCGGTCGGTGCATCATCTGCAATAAGGCTCTTTGCCTCGATCGCATCGATCATGTTGCTCGGCCAAGGCAGATAGAGCGTCGGCTGCCATCGGCGTTCGGTTCGCGGCGCGGCTTGTGGGGCAGATCGATCCCATTCGGAATCGGCTTCCAATCTTAGAGACGGGGTCGCTGTTACCCCGGGCACAGCGGAGCGATTTATTTCTGATACGCTTATGTACGGTACTTCTGCGTTTGCGCGGAACCGGACTCGTTGCGCGGCGAAGGTCCAACGGATCGCCAGTTTAAACGATCGTAGCGCTGTGACTACACGATCAGCTTTGGCGAGGAAGGACAAAAATGGACGTCATCTCATATCTTGGAGCAACCCAGGAGCGGACCCAATCGTGCGGTGAGGCGGCCATTGCAGCCCTGCAATTGGTTCGTCTGTACGAAGCAGCGGCTGCGCGACCGAATGGCACATTTCTAGAACTTGGGACGGATCGGGGGCAGGCCACTAAAATGATTCTTGCTGCCTGCGAGAAGAACGGCGGGAACCTGGTCTCGGTTGATATCCGAGATTGCTCAAGTGCGGCAGTTAGCTGTCGCTGGACATTTGTTCAGGCAGACTCCACAGATCGCAAGACCATCCTAAACAAAGCGCCCATTCTGCAGGATGGGATCGATTTAGTCTATGTCGATAGTCTGCACACGCCAGAACACGTGTTGAATGAAGTGTATACGTGGTTCAGCCTGGTTCGAAAAGGAGGCACAATCTGCTTCGATGACATTGATCCGAACCCATATATGCGAGGGCGAAGGAAGGACAATCCCCAAATTGAGATTGCTAACCGAAGGATTTTTTATGTAGTTCAGAGCATTTTCTACGACAACTTAGACCAGCTTCAGATGACGGTAGACTTCGGTAGTACAGGCCTTGCGATGCTAAGGAAAACATCTGAGATTGGATCGGAACTCAAGCCGTTCAACCATTTGCCTGCAGAACGCAATAATACGTTTCTGGCGAAGCTCAGCGTGCGATTTGGAGAAAGATACTACGCGCACAAAGGCGATGGATCGGACTTTTTGACAGCGTGAAGTGTACCCGGATGCCGTGAGGTATTTTGATCCTGAGCACTCCATTTCTCCTTGGCGTTCATGACGCAGCTCATCATTATTGTCGGTATACGAAGTATGGCCTGAAAATGGCTGCTTAAGGATCGACGAATGTGCCGAGCTTGCTGGCTTTGGGAATGAGGTCATCGCGATACAGCTCGGAGCTTCCTGTCCAGAGGTCAAGCAGATCCAACAGAGCCCGCGCATGGGTGGCGGACGCCCCGCTGATGCCCCGACGGCTAAAAACGCGCGCGGCGTTCCTGTGGCGCTGTGAGCCTTTGGCTCACAAGACAGACTTAAAAAGACAGATTCCAGCGTTTCTCGGGACAGGCGGTCCAAGATCGACAGGGCTCGCTTGGTCTCGATTGGCTCGCACCGGCGAAACGGTGAAGAAAATTCCTGTGCGGATGCATCAGACTCGCATGCCCGTTCGCCAAAGGGAATCCATGCAACGATCCTCAAGGAAGAGAGGCTGGTTGCAGGGCGTTGACATGCCTTCCGACACCGAAAGATAAAAATCAGCGTCCAGCAGAAGGGAAAGACATCTTCGACCGCGCCGGCGAATGTGACCCTGCTGGAAAGGCCCAACCGGGCTGCCTGTTCCTCGAAAGTGGCGCGGCATTTGTCATCGCCCAGGACGGTGAGTTGCGCCTTTGCCTCGGCGGGAAGTGCCGCGAACTCGGCGAAACGTGCTCGAGCGTTCCCGATTAAGATGGCCACGGCAGATAGGGCGTCGGCGGCCATCGGCGTTCGGCTCGCGGCGCGGCTTGTGGGCAGATCGACCCCATTCGGAATCGGCTTCCAATCTGGAGACGGGGTCGCTGTTACCCCGGGCACAGCGGAGCGATACGTTTCTGATACACTTGGGTACTTCTGCGTTTGCGCGGAACCGGACTCGTTCAAAGAAGTCAAGGCAACGCTCCAAGGACCGGGCGCTTTGCCGTCAGGGATGGAAGCCATGGGAGGGGGACCAGCAGCTTGCGGATCTTTCGCGTGCCCCAAAGCGACTTCCTGTCGATGTCCGCCGGCAGCTGATTGAGGCGCGCGACCGTGCATTCGATCAAGACATTGTCTCTTCCCTGGTCGGCGGATCCTACGGGGACCGAATCGAGAAGCATCCTGGCTTGGTCCGCCATAGCCGGCGAGCTGGCCCTCTTCATCGCGCTGGTCTATCTCCTCAGGCTCGAGACTACTGCGCTAGTCCGCGTCCTGCTCGTTGCCCTCGCCGGCTGGTGCGTGCACTACTTCCTGCCGCAGCGTTACCGGCTGCCGTTTTTCGTGCTGCTCTCGTTCGCGGCTATCGCCGCAGTTTTCGCGAACGTGGGGCCCAATTGGCACCACTGGAGATTTGAGGGCCTCATCGATGCCGCCTGGATCGTCGCCATCGGGCTCGTACTGGTCGGAATTGTCCACCTACCGATCGCTTTTGGATGGAGAGTGCTGGCTCTGGTTGGCGCCGGCTGCGGGCTCGCCGCCGCACGAATGGACTGGATTGCGATCCCGTGGACGCGCGCCGTCTGGCCCGTGCTCGCTTCAATGTTCATGTTCCGTCTCATTGTCTATGCGTACGAAATGCGGCGTGACCAGAGGATGGCGACGGTTTCGGAACGTCTCGCGTATTTTTTCATGTTGCCGAATGTGTGCTTCCCGCTCTTTCCGGTCGTAGATTTTAGAACTTTCCGTAGCAGCTACTACAATGCTGACCGGCATTATATTTATCAAACAGGTGTTCAGTGGATGTTTCGCGGCGCTATTCATTTAATATGCTACCGTATCGTGTACCAGCGGTTTGTGATCGATGCTGCGGACGTGCACAACCAGATTGAGCTTTTGCAATTTATCATATGGCCGTTTTTACTTTATCTGAAGGTTTCAGGTACTTTTCACATAATCACCGGGATTTTGCATTTATTTGGATTTAACCTTCCAGAAACCCACAATCTGTACTTTCTCTCCTCAAGTTTCACAGACTTCTGGCGCCGAATAAACATATACTGGAAGGATTTCATAATGAAAATTGTATACTATCCGTTATATTTTCGTTTTCGTCGCTGGGGAGAGAGCGTAGCGCTGGTCAGCGCGACCCTCCTCGCGTTCCTCGCGACTTGGCTGCTGCACAACTATCAGTGGTTCTGGTTGCGTGGCACCTGGGTGTTCACCTGGAACGACTTCCTCTTCTGGATGATCCTGGCCGTGCTTGTGACGATCAACGCCCACTATGAAATGCGGCACGGCCGCACGCGGCGCCTGCGTGGCGGGGCGCTAAGCTGGAACGGTGCGCTGCAAACTGCGAGCCGGACCATTGGGGTATTCGTCGTCATCTGCCTCCTTTGGTCGTTTTGGAGCGCGAGCTCGGTCCCGCAATGGTTGTCGGTCTTCGACACTGTGGGCGTGGAAGCCCCTGGCAAAATGACGCCCGCCCTCGTGCTGGTCGCGGTGGCAGCTATCATTGGCATTCCTGCGCTTGCGCTCGCGCGCGGCGGCGCCGACCGCCAGTACAGTTTCCGACGGTCGGTTGCGTCGGTCGGTGTATGCGGGTTGATCGCGGTTTGCATCTCGCTCCCGGTGGTTCACGATCGCCTCGGGGAGACGGTCAGTACCGCAATGGCCGACATTAGAGCGCCGAATCTCAATAGCCGCGACAACGCGAACCTGGAGCGCGGCTACTACGAGAACCTCGTCAATGTCGGCGCATTTAACCCAGAACTCTGGATTGTCTATGGCCAACGACGAGACGACGGTTGGGGCAATTTGGACAAGACGCCGCTGAGCGAGTTCACGGGTGCGCTTCCCACGACCTATCTGCGACCACTCTCCCAAGCAGACTTTAAGGGAACGCGGGTCCACATCAACCGCTGGGGCATGCGAGATCAGGACTACGAAAAGATTCCTGCTCCCGGCACCTCACGAATCGCAATGGTCGGCTCTTCGCATGTCTTCGGCGAGGGCGTCGCGGATGACGAGACTTTCGAGGGCCTGTTGGAGCGACGGCTGAATGCGCAGGCAGCCGACAGCGGATATCGACACTACGAGGTGCTGAACTTTGCCGTTGGGGGTTATCTTCCTCTGGACATTCTGGCCATCATCGAGGATCGAGTGCTCGCATTCAAACCAAAGTACATCTTTTACTTCGAGCACAGCGCGCTTGTTCGACGAACGCTAAAGCGTCTCGGGAAAGCAATCCAGAATGGCTCCGCATTTCGCTACGACTTCGTGCGCGACATTGTACGCGAGAGCGGGATCGATCCCCGTGCCGACCCCGAGGTACTTCAAAGAAAGCTCACGCCCTACGGAGACAGACTTCTGCGTGCGATCTATTCTCGAATCGTGGAAGCTGCGAAGCGAGAAGGGGTCGGGGTCTTTTGGATTTATCTACCCAGACCAGACGAGAGGACCAGTACCGAGCTGGAGAAGCGCCTCGCTGCCGAGGCTGGCTTTAACGTTCTCGATCTTTCCGGTGTGTATGACGGGTATGACTGGCGGACGCTTCTTGTAGCACCTTGGGACGATCACCCCAACGCCGCCGGCCATCGGCTCGTCGCCGACAAGCTTTACGAAGTGCTGCAGCAACACCAGGATTTGGTTCCCCTGAACCTTGCGGTTGCTCCACAAGAGGAGGAACAATGAACGCGATCCAGATCAGGACGATGGCCAAGGATTTCATATTGAAGGAATTTCTGCCCGGTGAAAGGCCGGAGAATCTGACGGATTCAACGGAGCTGATAACTGACGGCATTCTCGACTCGTTGGCGACGCTTAAGCTCGTTGCCTACCTGGAAAAATCTTGCGGTATCGAAATCGCCCCTGACGAACTCGTCCCGGAGAACCTGAACTCCATCACCCAAATTGCCAATTTCGTCCAGTCGAAGCAGGCGTCCACATAGAGTTCGCCATGACGGTCGCTGCCTTACACGAGTATCTGGAACAGAGCGCGAGGCGGTATCCCCAGAGGTGCGCCGCTGTCGAGGCGAGCTCTGGGCGGCAGATCACCTACGGCGAGCTCGACGCGCTGTCGGACCAAGTCCGCGACCATCTGCGTCGGACCGGCGTCCAGCCGGCGGACCGCGTCGGCATTTGCCTTCCAAAATCGATCGCCTCGCTCGCTGTTCTGTTCGGCATCTTGAAGGTGGGCGCAGCCTATGTGCCCGTCGACTCTCTGGCGCCGCCTGCGCGTAACGCGTTCATATTTAACGACTGCGGCGTGCGCGCGATTTTCGTGGAGGCGTCCCGAGCCGAAACTTTGCGCTGTGAGTTGGCGCGCTTGGCTGCGGAACCTTGTCTCTTACCGCTCGACTGGTCCGACGATCCCTCGCCGCTCGCGACGTACCTGGCTCGCGTGGAGGCCGACGGCTTGGCGGTGGTGGACGAATCGGCGCGGTCGGGGCCGGACAACCTCGCTTACGTGCTTTACACTTCGGGCTCGACCGGCCAGCCGAAGGGCGTGATGCTAACGCATCGCAATGGCTCGAGCTACGTGGACTGGTGTTCCGATATCCTCGCCCCTGACGAGAACGACCGCTTCTCCTCCCATGCGCCTTTCCACTTCGACCTGTCTATTCTCGACATCTTCGTACCGCTGAAGCACGGCGCGACCGTATTTCTCATCGGTGAGGAGCTCGGCAAGAATCCGACCCGGATGGCGTCGGTGATCGCCGAGCGGCGGTTGACCGTCTGGTATTCCACGCCCTCCGTACTCACGCTTCTGGTCGAGCACGGCAGCCTTGATGCTCGCGACGACCACGCTCTTCGGTTCATTCTATTTGCCGGCGAGGTTTTTCCGGTCAAGCATCTGCGCAGGCTAAAGGCTGTGGTCCCACGCGCACGCTACCTGAATCTCTATGGCCCAACCGAGACCAACGTCTGTACCTACTACGAAATCCCGCAGACGATCGCCGAAGATCGCTCGGCGCCGTTTCCGATCGGGCGCGCCTGCTCGCATGTTAAGGCACGCGTGATCGATGCGAATGGTCGCGACGTGCCGCGAGGCCAGGAAGGCGAGCTCGCAATCAGCGGTGCTCCTGTGATGCTGGGCTATTGGAACATGCCTGAGCGAACAAGCGCCGCTTTTCATGTCGATTCAAGCGGTCGCTGGTACCGTACCGGCGATGTAGTGATCGAAGGCGATGGCGGAGTCTACACCTTCCGCGGTCGACGCGACCGGATGGTGAAGAGACGGGGATATCGGATCGAACTCGGCGAGATCGAGACGGCGCTCTATCGCCATCCAGCGATCTCCGAGGTGGCGGCGATCGCTCGCTCGGAGGAGTCGGGCGTCTCCATAAAGGTGTTCTATGCCTCGCGCGACGGCCATGCGCTGTCGCTCATCGAGCTGAAGCGGTTCTGCGCCCACAACTTGCCGGCCTACATGGCCCCGGACTGGTTCTCGCATCAGCAGTTACTTCCCAAGACATCGACAGATAAAATCGACTACCAGCATCTGATGAGGATGGAGTAGTGGATTTCGCGCTGAACGAGGAGCAGCGTATCCTGCGTGGCCAGATCCTTCGCTTCGCGCAAGATAACCTCAATAAAAATGTCAGGCAGCGCGACCGAGACCAAGTATTCCAGCGCGAGTTGTGGGGGGCTTGCGCGCAGATGGGCCTGACCGGCCTGCCAGTCCCCCAGGCCTACGGGGGACCCGGTCTCGATTCCCTGTCCACGGCCATTGCAATCGATGCGCTTGGCTACGGCTGCGAGGATTCCGGCTTGGTATTCTCGATCTGCGCCCACCTTCTGGCCTGCGTGGTGCCGATTTGGAAGTTCGGCACTGAAGAGCAAAAGAATCGATATCTTCCGGGGCTCTGTGATGGCACTTTGATCGCAGCCAATGCGATGAGCGAACCGGAGTCGGGCTCGGATGCATTTGCGATGCAAACCCGGGCGGAGCCTCATGGCGATGGCTTTCTAATCAACGGCACGAAGACCTTCGTGAGCAACGGGCCGGTGGCAGATGTTGCCGTCGTCTTTGCAGTCACTGACCGCGCCAAGGGGTATTTCGGCGGCATCACGAGCTTCCTCGTGGACCGCGCGCTGCCCGGCTATCTGGTCGCGCAAAAGTTCGAAAAAATGGGACTGCGGACGTCTCCGATCGGGGAGCTTGTCTTCGAGGACGTATTTGTTTCGAAGAACGCTGTTCTCGGTGGAGTGGGCGGCGGCTCCAGGCTGTTTGCTCATAGCATGGACTGGGAGCGGGCGTGCCTATTCGCCAGTCATATAGGCACCATGGAGCGGCTTCTGGAAAAGGCAGTGGCCTATACGCGCACCCGACGTCAGTCCGGCCAGGCCATCTCCAAGCACCAGGCGGTCGCCCATAAGATTGCCGACATGAAGATGCAGGTGGAGGCGGCCCGACTGCTCGTCTACAAGGCGGCGTGGGGCCTTGAGCGCTCCCAGTCCGTATCCCTCGACGCCGCCGTTTCGAAGCTCTTTGTGAGCGAATCGCTAGTTCGCACCACGCTCGATGTCGTCCAGGTCTTCGGCGGCTATGGTTTCTTGAGCGAATTCGACGTCGAACGTGCCGTGCGTGATGCCATCGGCAGCAAACTCTATTCCGGAACTTCTGAGATACAGCGCAACATTATTGCTGGCTGGCTGGGGCTTCGATGACGGCTGTGGTCAGAATCTGTCCATGAAGGGGCGGCGTGTGCTGTCGCTGGGCCTGCCCTCAGTTCGCGAAAAGGGCGACGCTCGATTTTGGTAAGGCAACCGGAGAGTGGTACTATCGCAAGCCATGGAGGCACCGGGGCGGAGGGCGCTTTTGTCGTTCGACTTGGGTGCGTCTGCCCAGCCCGTGATCTCCGAACTTGCGGCTCAGAGGCGAAGAACTAGACCAGCCGCGACGCGTGAACGATAGGCTTTGTGG
>NZ_RZSW01000265.1:0-8167 GCF_003997375.1 Mesorhizobium sp. M5C.F.Ca.IN.020.29.1.1
ATTTCAAGCAGGGCATTGCCGGCGGCCGGCTTTCGCCCGAGCAATATGCCGATAATTTTTCCGACCTGCATCCGCCGCTCGATCATCACGAGGCGCTGGTCGAGTCCGATCGCTGCTATTTCTGCTACGACGCGCCGTGCATGAACGCATGCCCGACCTCGATCGACATCCCGTTGTTCATCCGCCAGATCTCGACAGGCAATCCGATCGGCTCGGCCAAGACGATTTTCGACCAGAACATTTTGGGCGGCATGTGCGCCCGCGTTTGTCCGACCGAGACGCTGTGCGAAGAGGTCTGCGTGCGCGAAGTGGCGGAAGGCAAACCGGTGCAGATCGGCCGGCTGCAGCGTTATGCAACCGATGTCGCCATGGCTGAGAACAAGCAGTTTTATGCGCGCGCCGCGCCGACCGGCGAGACGGTCGCCGTGGTCGGCGCCGGACCGGCAGGTCTTGCCGCCGCCCATCGGCTTGCCCGCCATGGTCATGAGGTGACCATCCTGGAAGCCCGTCCGAAAGCCGGCGGTCTCAATGAATACGGCATCGCCGCCTACAAGAGCATCGACAATTTTGCCCAGGCCGAGGTCGATTATGTCCTGTCGATCGGCGGCATCGACATCCAGAATGGCAAGGCCCTCGGCCGCGACTATCAATTGTCGGACCTGACTAGGAATTATGACGCGGTGTTTCTCGGCATGGGGCTTGGCGGCGTCAACGCGCTGCGCGCCGACGGCGAGGAGGCGCAAGGTGTCACCAATGCGGTGGAGTTCATCGCCGAGCTTCGCCAGGCCAGTGACCTTGCCAGCCTGCCGGTCGGCCGGCGTGTCGTCGTCATCGGCGGCGGCATGACGGCGATCGATGCGGCGGTGCAGTCGAAGCTGCTCGGCGCCGAAGAGGTGACGATCTGCTACCGGCGCGGGCAGGAGCACATGAACGCTTCCGAATTCGAGCAGGATCTGGCTGCCGCCAACGGCGTCACCATCCGTCACTGGCTGCAGCCGAAGCGGGTCATTGCCGCAGGCGGCAAGGTCTCGGGCATCGAACTCGAATATACGGCGATGGATGGCGACAAGCTCGTCGGCACCGGCGAGCGGCTGACGCTGGTCGCCGATCAGGTGTTCAAGGCCATCGGCCAGAGCTTTGTCCCGGCTGCGCTCAACGGCAGCGGTGCCTTGCTTGCTTTGGAGGGCGGCCGCATCAAGGTCGATGTCGAAGGCCGCACTTCGTTGCCAAACGTCTGGGCCGGCGGCGACTGCATCTTCGGCGGCGACGACCTGACAGTCTCCGCCGTCGCACAGGGCCGCGACGCGGCCGAATCGATTCACCGGGCACTGACCTCGAACGGGAGGGCATGAGCATGGCAGATATCAGAAACAATTTCGTCGGCATCAAATCGCCGAATCCGTTCTGGCTGGCTTCGGCGCCGCCGACCGACAAGGCCTACAACGTCATCCGCGCCTTCAGGGCGGGCTGGGGAGGCGTGGTGTGGAAGACGCTTGGCGAAGAGGGGCCGCCGGTGGTCAACGTCAACGGTCCGCGCTACGGCGCGATCTGGGGCGCCGATCGGCGCCTGCTCGGCCTGAACAACATCGAACTGATCACCGACCGCGACCTGCAGGTCAATCTGCGCGAGATCAAGCAGGTCAAGATGGACTGGCCCGACCGAGCCATCGTCGTCTCGTTGATGGTGCCTTGCGAGGAGCATGCGTGGAAGGCCATCCTGCCGGTGGTCGAGGAGACGGGGGCCGACGGCATCGAGCTCAATTTCGGCTGCCCGCACGGCATGTCGGAACGCGGCATGGGCTCGGCGGTCGGCCAGGTGCCGGAATACATCGAAATGGTGGTGCGCTGGTGCAAGGCCAACACCCGCATGCCTGTTATCACCAAGCTGACGCCCAACATCACCGATGTGCGCAAGCCGGCGCGTGCCGCCCTTGCCGGCGGCACCGACGCCGTCTCGCTGATCAACACCATCAATTCCATCACCGGCGTCAATCTCGATAGTTTCGCACCGGAGCCGACAATCGACGGCAAGGGTTCGCATGGCGGCTATTGCGGCCCGGCGGTGAAGCCGATCGCCATGAACATGGTGGCCGAGATCGCCCGCGATCCGGAAACGCACGGGCTGCCGATCTCCGGTATCGGTGGCATCACCACGTGGCGTGACGCCGCCGAATTCATGGCGCTCGGCGCCGGCAATGTGCAGGTGTGCACGGCGGCGATGACCTATGGCTTCAAGATCGTGCAGGAGATGATCGCCGGCCTGGAAAACTGGATGGATGAGAAGGGCCATGCCTCGCTGGACGACATTATCGGCCGCGCCACGCCCAACGTCACCGACTGGCAATATCTCAACCTCAACTACGTCGCCAAAGCGCATATTGACCAGGAGGCCTGCATCAAATGCGGCCGCTGCCACATCGCCTGCGAGGACACTTCGCACCAGGCGATCACCGCAATCGTCGACGGCGTCAGGCATTTCGAGGTGATCGAGGCGGAATGCGTCGGCTGCAACCTCTGCGTCAATGTCTGCCCGGTCGAGAACTGCATCACCATGGAGCCGCTGGCGGCTGGCGTGATGGACCAGCGCACCGGCAGACCGGTGTCGCCGGTCTACGCCAACTGGACGACGCATCCGAACAACCCGATGGCCAAGGTGGCGGCGGAGTAGGGCTCGCTTCAGCCGGAGTTCCTCGCCCCACGAAGTGGGGAGAGGTGGCCCGGCGAAGCCGGGACGGAGAGGGGTCTTCGGGGCGGCTGGGAATGGCTCCCTGATGGCCTTTTATCCTGCGCCTCATCCTTCACCGTTTCTGTCGTCGCAAACGTCATGCCCCTCTCCGTCCCGGCTTCGCCGGGCCACCTCTCCCCCGCTCTGCGGGGGCGAGGAACAGAAGTCGCGTGCTGCGCGACCTTCGCTCTTCGGCAATCTCTCTTTCGCGGCCATCGCAAACACGTAAAGATTTTTCATTTCCATATTGCGGATATAAATTATCCACGATAAAAATGTATCCATGAATCGGAGATCAGCACGATGAAGTTGGGCGAGGGCGTCGAAGCGGCCATCCACTGCGCCGCAATGCTTGCCGGCATGGAAGGCGCGGCGACCATGCCGGGTGCTGCCATGGCGGAAGCGTTCGGCCTGTCGCCGAGCTATCTCCTCAAGCATCTCAACGCGTTGACGGCGTCGGGCATTCTGGAATCGGTGCCCGGGCCATCGGGCGGTTACCGGCTGGCGCGGCAGGCAGAGCGCATAACGCTGCTCGACATCGTGCTCGCCGTGGAAGGACGCGAACCGGCCTTTCGTTGCGGCGAAATCCGTCAACGCGGGCCGGCCAGGCTCGATGCCTCGGCCTATGTCAAACTTTGCGGCATCAACGTCGCGATGCTGAAGGCCGAGCGCGCCTATCGCGCGGCTCTTGCCGAGGCGCGGCTGTCCGACATCGTGGCGCAGTATAGGAGCGATGCCGATCCCCGTTCAGTCGCCGCGAACTGCGCCTTTGTCGAGCGCCATCAGCGACCGCAGAAATCGAGTTCAACCAAGCAAGCGTGAAAGGTGAAGACGATGAAACAGAGGCTGCAATTCTTCGGCGCGGCGCCGGAAATCATGAAAGCGGTATCGGCGCTCAACAAGGCGGTCGACGAATGCGGGCTCGAGGCAAGCCTGTTGCACCTGATCAAGCTGCGGGCGTCGCAGATCAATGGCTGTTCCTATTGCGTCGAGATGCACAGCCGCGAGGCGCGCCATGACGGCGAGACCGAGCAGCGGCTTTACCTCGTCTCCGCCTGGAAGGAATCGCCGCTGTTTTCCGAGCGCGAACGCGCTGCCTTCGCCTGGACCGAAACGGTGACGAAGATCGCCGATAACGGTGTTTCGGACGGACTCTATGCAAAAACGCTTGAACACTTTTTGGAAGAGGAACTGGCCAAGCTGACGGTGGCGATCGGCATGATCAACATCTGGAACCGGCTCTGCGTCTCCTTTCACGCCATTCATCCGGTAGCGGCAGCCAAGGCCGCTTGAGCGGACGGACCTGACGCGCGGCCTTTACGCCGCGCGTCTCTTTTTTCTTTGGGATCAAGACCATGTTGTCGAATTTTGAGAATGAGATTCTTCTTGCCGCCCGCCTGCTGCTCGGCGGCGCGTTCGTCTTTGCCGGCCTCCGCAACATCCAGAATGCAGGCTTCCTGACTCAGATGATGACGGCACGCGGCGTGCCGCAGGCGCGGCTGATGCTGTGGCTGGGGATCGTGCTGCAGATCGTTTCCGGAGCGCTGGTGATATCAGGTGTCTGGACCGCTGCCGCGGCTCTGTGCCTGGTGCTGTTCCTTGTCATCGCTACGCCGATGTTCCACAATTTCTGGGATCATCAGGGGCCCGAGGGCGCGTCCCGCATCAACGGCTTTGTCGGCAATGTCGCGCTGACCGGAGGATTCCTAGCGCTGATGGGCCAGGCGCTTTAAGAGGAATCGCCCAGCCGATATGGTATGAATTGTCATCTGCGCATTAATCGCTCCGTTGCGATTGCCTCGTATGATTGGCTCAGTTTCGCTTGTCGGAGCCTTTATGGAGCAAAGCTGGAATAGCTTCTGGGGAAGCGTTTCGCAGGCCTTTCACCTCGCGCTCTCGCCGCTTCGGGCGCTTGCCGAAGCATTCGGCTATTTTCCGAGCGATATCCAACTCTGGTGCTTCGTCTGCGGTCTCTTTTTCCTGGTGCTTGTCGTTCCCCACACCTATGGCGATCTCGTGCTTCGGCACCGTCGCGTCTATGTGACAGGCAAGGTGGTGGAGATAAAGATGTCGGACGACTCGCCCAGGACGCCGACCATCGAATTCGCCGATCGCCTCGGCAAGATCTGGCGCTTTGAATCGCATTTGCCGGTCAATAACATGACCGGTTCGGTCGGAGCGGCAGTAAAGGTCATGTATGACCCCCTGCATCCGAACCGGGCACGGGAAGTGGGGCGGCCGATCATGAAGGCAACCCATACGGCGGTCTGGTATGCCATTATCGCCGGGCTAATGGCGCTGGCCTTCTGGCCCGGCCTGACGTCCGATTGAGCCTTTTCGAACAGCGTGCCATTACCGCTTGTTTTGCATGTCGTTATCCCAAACCGCTGCGCACCCCTCGGGTCAAAGCCCGACGGCAGGTTTGGGCGACATGAACTATGCGGCAAATCGCAGGCCGGCCGCACCAAGGCTGCGCCATGCACCCTTGCCGGAGATGGTCACCTCATACCCGGGCCAAGCAGCTTCCGCGCCGACGCTGATGCCGGACGAGCCGCCAACGATCACGGCATTTCTCAGTCATGAATGCCGTTCCTTCATATCGGGGAGGGGCGCCCGACGAGGTCAAAGCTCAATGTCCGCAATTGCTGCCTTGCCTTTGCATCATAGGCTTGCGCGTTGGCGCGAGATTCATTGGTTGGCCGCAGCCCCTCAGCTTCGTCATCCCAGGGCGTAGCAGCCGCGAAGCGGCGTCGCGGAGACCCTGGGATCCATGCCGCGACATCAACCGAGGAATGCGGCGGAACAGAATTCTGCACTGCAGCAGCGCTCTGAGGTTACGGCATGGATCCTGGGGTCTGCGCCGCGTCGCTTCGCTCCTTGCTGCGCCCCAGGATGACGAAACGATGAGTGCTTCGGCCAACCTCCATGGTCTGCGACAGCCAAGCGAACGGTGAATGTCGGCTGCAACCAGCTCTCCACCTGTTAAACCATTTTGCCGCTAGCTTTTCGGCTTCAGCCCATCGATGAACAGCTGTTCCAGAAACCTTGCCGCATCCTCGAAGCGGCCGTCGCCGCCGCGGTTGGGGCCGAGCACGGCGCGGACCTGAACGTCGAAATCGGCATAGTGCTGCGTCGTCGCCCAGATCGAGAAGATCAGGTGCCAGGGGTCGGTGCGGGCGATCTTGCCGGCGCGCATCCAACCCTTGATGATGGCGGCCTTCTCGTCGACCAGAGTCTTCAGCTCGCCTTCAAGCATCGGCATGATGCGCGGCGCGCCCTGCAGGATCTCGTTGGCGAACAGCCGGCTTTCCCTAGGAAAATCGCGCGCCATTTCGAGTTTGCGCCTGATGTAGCTGCGCAATTCGGTTAGGGGATCGCCGATGTCGTCCAGTTCGCGCAACGGCGCCAGCCAAGTGTCCAGAAGCCGCTGCATCAGCGTCTCGTGGATGTCCTCCTTGCGGCGGAAATAGTAGAGCAGATTCGGCTTCGACATGCCGGCGGCTTCGGCGATCTGGTCGATGGTCGAGCCGCGAAAGCCGTTGGTTGAGAACACCTCGAGCGCCGCCTCCAGGATGAGCTCGCGCTTTTCCTGCTGGATGCGGGTGCGGCGCGGGGCAGGGGTGTCCATGCCTGTCGTCATCCCCGCAGGACATTGCCGCGAGGGTCATCTGGACCAATTCTCTGGACCAGTTTTTCTCCGGCCTGTGGAGCGCGCCTCAGCTGCCGCATTTCCGCTAGTAATCCTTGACCGCCGACAGGGCGGTGCTAACGTTTGTCCGATCGGTCAAAAATTTGCGTAGCACGAAAACGCAGCAGAGACCAAGTGTCGGGAAGACCAAGCGTTAGCCGCACCGAAACAGGTTACAAGGGGAAGTCTTGGTCATGTCCAACCGGCTGAAAGTCACGCCGAACGATCTCAGCGCATTCTGGATGCCGTTCACGGCGAACCGGCAATTCAAACAGGCGCCCCGCATGATGGTGTCCGCCATGGACATGCATTACACGACCAGCGACGGGCGCAAGGTTCTCGACGGCACCGCCGGCCTGTGGTGCGTCAATGCCGGCCACTGCCGGCCGAAGATCACCGAGGCGATCCAGCAACAGGCCGCCGAACTCGACTATGCGCCGGCCTTTCAGATGGGCCACCCGATCGTCTTCGAACTGGCGAACCGTTTGGTCGACCTCGCGCCGAAGGGCATGGACCACGTGTTCTTCACCAATTCCGGATCGGAATCGGTGGAGACTGCGCTGAAGATGGCGATCGCCTACCATCGCGCCAAAGGTGAGGGCTCACGCACCCGCCTGATCGGCCGCGAGCGCGGCTATCACGGGGTCAATTTCGGCGGCATCTCGGTCGGCGGTATCGTGGCCAATCGCAAGATGTTCGGCACGCTGCTCGGTGGCGTCGACCACATGCCGCACACGCATCTTCCCGAGAAGAATTCGTTCACCAAGGGCGTGCCCGAGCATGGCGCGGAATTGGCCAACGAGCTGGAGCGCATCGTTGCGCTGCATGATGCCTCCACCATCGCGGCCGTCATCGTCGAGCCGGTGGCCGGTTCCACCGGCGTCATCCTGCCGCCGAAGGGCTATCTCGAGAGGCTACGCGAGATTTGCACCAAGCACGGCATCCTGTTGATCTTCGACGAGGTCATCACCGGCTTCGGCCGCCTCGGCACGCCGTTTGCCGCCGACTATTTCGGCGTCACCCCCGATATTATGACGACCGCCAAAGGCGTCTCCAATGGCGTCATCCCGATGGGCGCGGTGTTCGTCAAGAAGGAAATCCACGACGCTTTCATGACCGGTCCCGAGCATATGATCGAGTTCTTCCACGGCTACACTTATTCGGGCAATCCGATCGCCTGCGCGGCAGCCCTCGGCACGCTCGACACCTACAAGGAAGAGGGCCTGCTGACCCGCGGCGAGGAACTGGCGCCGTATTGGGAAGACGCGCTGCATTCGCTGAAGGGCGAGCCGAACGTCATCGATATCAGAAACATCGGCCTGATCGGCGCGATCGAGCTGGCGCCCATCCCCGGCAGTCCGACCAAGCGTGCCTTCTCGGCCTTCGTCAAGGCGTTCGAGCGCGGCGCCTTGATCCGCACCACCGGCGACATCATCGCGCTGTCGCCGCCGCTGATCATCACCAAGGGCCAGATCAACGAATTGATCGACCATGTGCGTGAAGTGCTGAGGGCGGTGGACTAGATACTCCACAACGTATAGGGCGGCGACGGGAACCGTCGCCCTATACGTGAATAGATGAGAGGAACTTGAATGGCCGCTCCGGGCGAGAATCTGCGAATCAATTCAGACCGTTTGTGGGATTCGATAATGGAGATGGCGAAGATCGGCCCCGGCATTGCCGGCGGCAACAATCGCCAGACGTTGACCGACGAGGACGGCGAGGGGCGGCGTCTGTTCAAGCGCTGGTGCGAG
>NZ_RZSW01000266.1:0-8139 GCF_003997375.1 Mesorhizobium sp. M5C.F.Ca.IN.020.29.1.1
GTATCGTGCAACCCGCCGATTATAGAAATTTTGCCCATGGCCGCCACCACTGGCTCGCCAAGCGCGGCCATGACACGGCGATTCTTGCGTTCATCACTGATGAGGATCGGGCGATCGCCGATCGAACGCTGGATCTTATTCCCGCGGACATCCCTATCGCGAGGCTCAAGATCGAAGGCAGGCAGCCTGCCGCGCTTCTGGGATCGTTGCTTGCGGCGCTTCACCTCACTGGTTGGGCGGGTCTTGCGCGCGGCATAGATCCCGGACAGCCGGGCGTCCCGGATTTCGGTCGTAAGCTCTACCATCTCAAGCTTCCGGGTAAGGGCCGGCAGAAGGTCGCCGAGATTCGCGAGAAAAGCGCCAACGCCGCGATCGAGCGCAAGACCGGGGAGTCAATCCAACGTCTTGTCGAGCGGGGAACGCTTTCCCATTGGCAAGATGCCCTCCAAACCTTTGTCGACCAGCTCCAGACGACAATTTTCGGCGGCCTGGTTCTCGATTACGACGGTACCATCGTCGATACACGCCACCGGTTCCATCCCGCGCGCCCCGAAATCGTCGTCGAATTGGAGAAGATTGCAAACAGTAGCGCGACCCTGGCCATCGCCACCGGCCGAGGGGTTTCTGTCAGGAAAGACCTAAGAACAGTTCTTCCCGAAGGACTTTGGTCCCGGGTGGTCGTCGGATATTATAATGGCGCGATGATCGGAGCGCTCAGTGACGATGGGGTGCCCGATGGAACCGATGAGATTTGCCCGGAACTCAAGGAACTGGCTGAAGCTTTCGCCAAGAGCGATGAGCTGAGCGGGTCGGCTAAGCAGACGAACAGACGCTACCAAATTACTCTAGAGCCGCGCCAGTTCATGGCCGAGAACAGACTTTGGGATATCGCCCATCAGCTGATCCTACGCACTGGTTGCAGGGACGCGATCGTGACTAGGTCAAGTCATTCAGTGGACATCATCGCAAGCGGTGTCACCAAGACCAACGTCGTGAGCTACGTTCAAGAGATATGCCCAGACCGCCAGATCCTTACAATCGGTGATCGGGGTCGCTGGCCCGGCAATGACTATGACCTGTTGAATGCCGCGATGGGGCTCAGCGTCGACGAAGTCAGCGTCGACCCAGTGACGTGTTGGAATCTCGCTGAACCCGGCCAAAGGGGAATAGCGGTCACGCAAAACTACCTCGCCGCGCTTGAAGCGGTCGATGGCGGACTACGATTTCGTAAAGGGACTTTCCGGTGAATGAAGATCTCGGCCTGAGGGTCCTCGGCGAAATCATGCTATGGAGCGATGACGAAGCACGCAAGGAATTCGATTGGCTTCGATTGATGGCTCGTTTGAAATATGATGGCTACCGCGACTTTCAGGCCGGCATGCGTTTCATTGAAAGCCTCGCAACCTGGCTGCAGCAGTTCAAGACCCCGAATGAGCGAAATTCCGCCTACGGCTTCGTCCGCAATGCGCTTGTCTATGTGGGGCCGAGCGAGATGCAGAGGCTGGTCGAACAGCTTTATCCGAAGATAGTGCGTGACAGACTCGTGCGGATGGTCGCGGCCGAGCGTGGTATTCCCCCATATCGGGTTTATGCTGACGTTGAAGCGAGAAAATCCGTTGAACGCTTGCGCCGGCAGACACTCTTTATGGGGTTGAGCGACGGGGCTCGGATTGATGGATTACGCCACAGTAATGCCGGGCTCCTGACCAATGAGCAGCTTGTGGTGTCCACGCAGCTGGATACTGAGAAGTGGCAAGATCTTCTCGAAAATCTCGAAGACGAGCTTGAAGAAAAGGATGCAAAATTCAAGCTTGTTTATCTCATTGACGACTTCATGGGGACGGGTACCTCCTTCCTTCGGTACAACGAGAAGAAGGAGAAATGGTCAGGGAAACTGACAAAATTCAAGGAATCGATAGAGCTTGCTAGGAAGAATCTTGATGGCAAGCAGATATTCGCTGACAATTGGTACCTCTGTATCCACCACTACATTGGCACGAACGCCGCCGCCTCAATTATGGTCGAGCGGGAATCGCAAGCGAGATCGGCACTACAATCCGAAGGCTGGGCATCGGACGTGCATTTCTCGTTTGGGACTGTCCTGCCAGCCGAGCTTCCGATCGATGCACCGGGAAATGATTTTGGCGACTTCATCGAGTTGACGAAGGCGTATTACGATCCTTCGATCCGTACAAAACACACCGACGTCGGTGGTGTGACGCATCTGGGCCTAGGTTACGGCGGATGTGCTCTCCCTGTAATCCTGGATCATAACACCCCGAACAATTCCGTAGCGCTGTTATGGGCAGAGACTGACGGTGGCAAACGCGAAGGCGGCGTAGACGCTCCTCCGATGAGCCCGCTGTTTCGGCGCCGGCAAAGACATGTATAGGTGAGGCTTGGTAAATCCGTTTGAGAAACGCGCAACGGAGTATCTCCAGCAGGACGAGGCATTTCTGGCCGTCGTAACGCCGGAACCTCTCTCCACGTTCTTTGAGAAGCCCGCCCAGGAGGGAAGGCTTTACGACCGCCTTGCAATGGTCATCGGAACGCCTGGAAGTGGCAAGACCACACTGGCACGCCTCTTCAAGTTCTCGACGCTACGTATTCTTCTGCGAAATCGAGGGTTCGAGACCTACAAAAATCTCATCGATGGCCTTTCAGCGTGTAACGCAATTAAAGACGGGCACCCTGCCGTCATCGGCTGCCGGATCTCGCTCGAAAGCGAGTATCGCGAGTTCTGGGAATTCCCTTATCCCGACACGCTGAAGGCCTCGCTCACCGTTGCGTTGCTTCAGGCGCGGGCTGTGCTGGCTTGGCTTAGAGACGCTCAGGCGGCCGGGATCGCGTTGGAAGATATCGAGATTGTCGCAAGACCTGACGCGGATGCAGCGCTCGAAGCCATTGGAGGAACCAACGGTGTTGGGCTGCAGAGCCGCGCGCGCGCGATGGAAACTGCGATTTATGAGATTTCGGCGGCACTGGTGCCCCCGGAAATAGATGAGGTCGAACAAGATGCAGCTGCCACGGCTTATCGTCCTCTCGACGTCATTGACGCCTTCAGGGTGAATGACGGGAACCAATCTCTCCAGGTTACCCCCCTCGTCGTATTCGACGACGCACACTATTTGCACCCGAGCCAGCTTTTGGCCCTCCAGCGGTGGCTTGCGCGCCGCGAGCTGCGCGTCGCGAGATGGATCCTGACCCGCCTCGATGCTCTCGCGCCCTCAGATGTCCTGATCGAAGGGCAGAATGTTTTCGAAGAGGTAGAGCCAGGCCTGAAGCGTGCCAGAGAGGTGACGACTATCTGGATGCAAAGCAGCGAGGGCCGTGCAAATCAGCGTCGCGCATTCCGCAAGATGGCAAAAGACATGGCGGGACGATATCTCAGCCAGATGGAGGTCTTCAATCGGAGAGGCCTCAACACACTTGGCGACCTGCTTTCAACTCATGTGGACACGCTGCCTCCCTCCAAGGCTGAGAAATTGGCGAAGAAGGTCGACGCCACCCAACGCCGGTATTCCATCACTGCCGAGCGTCGAGCAAATCTTGAACGCGAGGTCGCCGACTATCTCGATAAAGCCGGGGAGAATTCCGACGATCTGAAGCTGTCGATACTCTCTATCCTCCTTGAGCGCTACGCGAACCGAACTCCCCAACGCGGTCTGTTTGAAGATGAGCCCGAGGTGGAGGGGGAACCATCACGGCCGCTGACCGCCGGCTCAGCAGTGGCAGACGGCGCAAAGATTCATCTGCTTCATCAGTTTGATCGTCCGTACTACTACGGCATTGACGCGTTGTGCGACGCGAGCTCCGAGAATGCCGAACAGTTCCTTCACCTCGCGGCCCGGCTCGTAGCGCAGTCGGAGACGCAGCTCATCCGATCAAAATCCCCGACGCTCTCAAGCCAGGTTCAGCATAACCTCCTGCGAGCTCGCGCCGACGAGATGATACGTGGTTGGGATTTCCCGCTCCATCATCTGGTGCGGCGATTGTCAAAGGGGATCGCCGATCAGTGCATAGCCAAGAGCCTTGAAGGGAATGCGTCGTTGAATGGCGGCGCGAACGCCTTCGGCATTCCCCAAGAGGAGTTCGACCAGATTCCAAAGCAATATCCGGATCTGGCAAAGATCCTGCAGTTCGGGGTGGCATACAACGCCTTCGTGCTAATCCCGAACCATAGTGCCAAAAACCGGAATTGGTGTCTTGTTGAGCTCTCAGGCGTCCTTCTAATCCGAAACGGGCTGACCTTGAAAAGAGGCGGGTTCCTCGAGAGACGCGTCCATGACCTTGTGCGTTTGACAGAAGAGGCTTCGTGATGGCCCGAAACTGGCGATGGGACCCCTGTGTATCGCATGACGGCATTGAGGCCGAGCGCTTCGTTGCGGAGTACTTCCCCGAGAAACAACGCAAGACGCTGCTGATCGCCGGTGCGGGTTTCGACCCGAGGGCAACCCAGGTCGTAGATCGGCTGGCAACTGGCGGAGCGGACCTGAAGGCTCTATTCGTACGGGAGAGCAGGCCAAATCCAGATGCGGAACTGACCCGCCGGGCGGAAGAAAACATCGAGCGGCTCAAGGCGGCGATACCGAACCACGAGATCGTCCCGGTCGAGATCTTTGGTGCCGATGGCGCGGTAATCGGGGGCAGGAATGTCGCCATGGCAGCGTCTCGCCAGGATCTGACAGACGTAACCGACGTGGTTGTCGATATCAGCGCTCTGTCAGTTGGAACCGCCTTTCCGCTTATCAGGTATTTCGTTGAGCTCATCGATCGTGGGAGAGGACCGAGGAATCTCCATCTTTTCGTGGCGCATGATCCGAGCCTTGATGCTCAAATCTCCTCGATTTCAAGTGACGCGCCGGGATACGTTCATGGGTTCAAAGGCGGTCTCACACTCGATGCTGCAGCCAAGGCGGCAAAGCTGTGGCTTCCACAGCTTGCAAAAGGACGACGGCAAGCCCTGTCACGCGTCCACGACTTCGTTGTGCCCCATGACACCTGCCCAATCCTGCCGTTCCCGGCCCGAGACCCTCGGCTCGGTGACATGCTGGCCGAGGAATATATCGTCGAGTTCGAAAGCGCTTGGAAGGTTGACGCGCGCGATGTCGTCTACGCGGATGAGCAAGATCCACTGCATCTCTACCGGACGATCCTCCGCCTGGATGATCTACGCAAACCGGTCTTCCGCGACGCTGGCGGTTCGATCCTCATCCTGTCGCCCCTTGGAACGAAGGTCATGTCGCTGGGGGCGCTGATGGCTGCCCTGGAGAGGGATTTACCGGTCGCTTACCTGGAGTCGATAGGTTATGGTTTCGAGCCGTCGGCGGATCCACAGACTTCGGCACCGCATCTCATTCATGTCTGGTTGGAGGGAGACGTTTACCCGCAGCCTCGCACCAGGCTGAAGAAAGGACTAAATCAATGACCACCATGACCGAAAAGCCCGGCGTTTTTGGTACGGGTCTGATCGCCCTCGATCTTGTCATTGGTATCGACAGCCAGACACCCGTTCATTCTTGGGCTGGTGGAACCTGCGGTAATATCTTGGCAATCATGAGCTATCTCGGTTGGGACGCTTATCCGATCGCCCGTATGAACGGCGATCCGGCCTCTGAACGCGTTCGCGTGGATCTCGCGAAATGGGGCGTGCACCTGGACTTTACCGATTGCGCACCGACCGGCCATACCCCGATCATCATTCAGCAGATCAAGCGCGCGCGCGACGGCTCTCCTACGCATCGCTTTCTCTGGACATGCCCCCATTGCGGTAAGCGTCTTCCTAGCTACCGGCCGGTCACGCAGGATGCGATCGAAGGCATCCTGCCTGCGCTCTCCAAGTCTTCTGTTTTCTTCCTTGATCGGGTGTCGCGCGCAGCTATCTCTCTGGCGGCTGAGGCGGCTCGCTCTGGAGCAGTTGTTGTATTCGAACCTTCTGGAAGATCGGATGAAAAGCTGTTCGAAGAGGCGCTTCAAATCGCACACGTCGTCAAATATTCGGATCAGCGCCTGTCAGATGCCGGCGGGCCGATGATTGGCTCTCGAGCGACCTTGGTTGAAATTCAAACTCTCGGCTCGCAAGGCCTCCGTTATCGGCATCGCCTAGCGGGTGAAACCTCCGGCTGGCTGAGCCTCCCCCCTCTGCCGGCTCCGCGGCTGGTCGACACCTGCGGCTCGGGCGATTGGTGCACCGCCGGCTTCCTGACTGCCGCCGCTTCCAAGGGGGTCGAAGGGCTGAAACAAGGCGGAGAACTGCGAATTGCGAGCGCTCTGCGATACGGGCAAGCGCTTGCGGCATGGAACTGCGGCTTCGAGGGAGCTCGCGGTGGGATGTACGCCTTGGAGCGGCAAGAATTCGAGCGACAGGTCGACGCTATTATTTCCGGGAAGCCACTTCTTCGCGTTGTGGAGCGCCCACAAAGAGTGGAACCCTCAGTCGCTTGCCCAGCATGTCCGCGAGATGTTTCTGCTGCTTAGCAAATTCTCTCAACCGGAACTCTCATCGATAGCGACCATTGCGGTCGATGCTCCGCTTCCTCGAAAAGTCGGGCCACCTGACCGCTACTAAGCGCTTGAACGAGGGAGTGACCTCGCGAAATATGCCTGAAAAGCCCTATCACAGCATCTTTCAAGACAGCGCCGTTCTCGCGGGCGGCAGGCTGACGGGTTACCGAGACCTTATGATCACATCCTTCGCTGATTTTCTCGAGAAGCTTCAGGAAAAGGAAGCTGCCATCCTCTCCGAACAGTCCGTGACGCATGGTCCGACGATCGGCGATATGTACGAGGGCCTGACCCGAGAGCTTCTCGAGCGCGCCATTCCAGGCGAGCTCAACGTTCGCCTGGTGGACGGCTTTGTGCTCGGTGTCGATGGAAAACTCGGCCATCAGACCGATGCTATGTTGGTGATGGGGGAGAAGGGGCAACGGATACCCAAGACCAATCAGTGGATCTGGCCAATCGAAGACGTTCTTGCCCTATTCGAGGTCAAGAAGACCCTCTTTGGAAACCAGCTTGTCGATAGCATCGAAAAGATGCGCGTGATTTCGCTCCAGCAGAAAGAGCTGATGGCCTCAAAACGAAAGAAGGTGAAAATCGGCCCGTCCAAGGACGCGTTTGCACGTCTCATGGGGCGTTTTCCATCGGCCAGAGAGCTGGAAGACTTCCAAGGGGTTGGGGGAGAGATCTTGCGGACCATTGCCCATGAGCAGTTGGCGCCAGTTAGAATTGTTTTCGGCTATGAGGGATACGCAGATGAGACAGGTCTTCGGAAAGGTTTCCTGGACGCCCTGCGGGACGCGCCCGGAGGTGTGGCGGGGCCTGCGGTACTTCCAAACCTCATTATTTGCCGTAAGAACGCGATCCTCAAGATGAATGGCCACCCGTTCGTCTCACCGGTGGGAAATGATGGCCGTTGGAATCTGTTCGGCTCCACCCGCACAGCGCCTTTCGCACTTCTGCTCGAACTGATCTGGACGCGCCTCGGGAACGAGTTCAAAGCACAGTTTCCTGTCGATGACAGCCTGACAAAAGAGGTCATCGCGCCGCTCTTGGCTGGCGAGGTCGTAATAAAAGGATCAGTCCGGGGCTGGATGTTCCACTATAGTACGTTGAGCAAGAAGCGTGGGAGCCCGTAGCCGTCACGCTTGCAGAGTACGTAATCTTCGGTATGGCCATGAGCCTTGGCGGGCTGGATCTCAATGAACCGAGCTTACTAGATGCGGCGGCGAAATCGGGGGTTGATCTCAAGGTATTCGCAGATCGGCTAGTTGCGGAGAGGCTGTTTTCATGGGTCGCTCCAGACGTTGCGCATCCAGTGAACGACACCATCCACACCGCAGTGATGCCCGACGGCAATTTCTGGCTATCGGACAACCAAAAGCTTTTGGGGTTGTGGAGCCAGCAGCACGGCTCGGAACCAAAAGCAGTAGGTTCATTGTAGCTGTCCTAGTTCGGCAGCTTTCCGCATTCGCAACCTGAAAGCGGCCAGTCCGCTTGCGGCCCGATCCACGACGTTCGAGACCTTGATGCTAGGCGAGGGGGAGGCAGGTCCCCCATCATCCCCCAGCCAACCTCGGCAGCAGGAAAATCTCCGCCCCCTGCGGCAGTTCCTTCGACCAGGTGTCGCGATAAATCACC
>NZ_RZSW01000267.1:0-8136 GCF_003997375.1 Mesorhizobium sp. M5C.F.Ca.IN.020.29.1.1
GCATCAGCCGGTGGTCGAGGATATCGCCGGCGCCGCCGTCATCCAGGTTGAAATAGGAATGCTGGGTGAGGTTGCACAGCGTCGGCTCCTCGCAGGTGGCGGTCATCTCGACGCTGAGCGTGCCGGGGATTTTCAACCTATAGGTGCAGGTCACGTCGAGCGCCCCGGGAAAGCCCATCGTGCCGTCGGGATCATGCAGTGTCAGCGTGACAAAATCCCTGCCATGCAGCGAAACCTCCCATGGCCGGTGCGAAAAACCTTGCGAGCCGCCATGCAGCGTGTGCTTGTCGAGGAAGTTGCGCTCGGTCTGGTAACGCTGGCCGGCGATAGTGAAGCGGCCATCGCGGATGCGGTTGGCATAGCGTCCGACGACGGCGCCGAAGAAGGCCGTATCCGTTTCATAAGATTCGAAATTGCCATAGCCGAGCACCAGCGGCGCATCGTGCCCGGCCAGGCGCAGATCCTGGACGATGGCGCCCAGCCCGATGATGTTGGCGGTGAGGCCGCCGCCGCGGATGGTGAAGCGGCGGACGGCCTCACCCGCTTGCGTCGTACCGAAGACCTCGCCGTCTTTCATCGCCATGCCCGAAACGCCAGTTGGTTGATCCATCCCCGCCTGGCCTCTCGGGCCGGCTTGGGTCTGTTGACGGTCAACAGGCCCTGCCAAATCAGAGGCCGAGGCCGCCGATGCAGACATATTTGGTGTCGAGATAATCCTCGATGCCCTGATGTCCGCCTTCCTTGCCGAGGCCCGATTCCTTGACGCCGCCAAACGGCGCCTCAGGCGTGGTGATGAGGCCTTCATTGACGCCGACCATGCCGTATTTCAGCCCTTCCATGACCCGGAAGGCGCGGCCGAGATCGCCGGTGTAGAAATAGCAGGCGAGGCCGAATTCGGTGTCGTTGGCAAGCGCCACGGCTTCCTCTTCGGTTTCGAACTTGAACACCGGCGCGACCGGGCCAAAAATCTCTTCCTTCATGAAGCGCATCTTCGGCGTGGCGTCGGCGATCACCGTCGGCTGGAAGAACGAACCGCCGAGCGCATGGCGCTTGCCGCCGGCGACGACCTTGCCGCCCTTGGCGGTGGCGTCGGCGATCAGCTCCTCGACCTTCTCGACTGCCTTCTCGTCGATCAGCGGCCCCTGCTGCACGCCATCTTCGAGGCCGGAACCGACCTTCAGCTCGTTGCTGGCAGCGGCGAGCTTCTCGACGAACTTGTCGTAGACGCCGGCCTGAACCAGGAAGCGGTTGGTGCAGACGCAGGTCTGGCCGGAATTGCGGTACTTGGCGGTGATCGCGCCGGCGACGGCACGTTCGATGTCGGCATCGTCGAAGACGAGGAACGGCGCGTTGCCGCCGAGCTCCATCGAGACCTTCTTGACGGTGACGGACGACTTCTGGATCAGGATCTTGCCGACCTCGGTCGAGCCGGTGAAGGTGATCTTCTTGACCAGCGGGTTGGCGCAGATCTCGTCGCCGATCTCGCCGGCGGCGCCGGTCAGGATGTTGATGACGCCTTTGGGGAAGCCGACTTCCTCGGCGAGCGCGCCCCAGGCGAGGCCGGAATAAGGCGTCTGCGAGGCCGGTTTGACCACCGCGGTGCAGCCGGCGGCAAGCGCCGGGCCGAGCTTGCGGGCCAGCATCGAGGACGGGAAATTCCACGGCGTGATGGCGGCGATGACGCCGACCGGCTCCTTGGTCACCAGGATGCGGCGGTCCGCCCAGGGCGACGGCACGACATCGCCATAGGTGCGGCGGCCTTCTTCGGCGAACCACAGGATGTAGGAGGCAGCCGAACCGATCTCGCCCTTCGATTCGAACAGCGACTTGCCCTGCTCGATGGTCAGCAGCTCGGCCAGCACATCCTGATTGTCCATCATCGCGTCATGCAGCTTACGCAACAACTTCGAACGCTCGAGCGCAGTGGTCTTGCGCCATGTCTTGAAAGCGGCGTCGGCGGCTTCGATGGCGCGGCGCGTCTCGACCCTGCCCGACTTCGGCACAGTGCCGATCTTGAGGCCGGTGGCCGGATTGTTGACGTCGACCGTCTGGCCGCTGTCGGCCTGCACCCACTCGCCATTGATGAGATTGGCCTGGCGCATGAAATGGCTGGTTTTCTGAAGCATGGTCTAGCCTCCGTTCGGCGCGCTGACGGGCCGCTATCTGGATTTCTTTGGTGGGCGTGCGCAATCGCATCGGTGCCGGCACGCCTGGAGCCACTGCTCTTTACCTAGGGCAAGCCCCGCAATCAATCGCAAGATGGCATATAGGGTTTGGGCCAGCGCAAGGCGAGGCCAACTTGCGCCCAAATTGCTATCCAAACACGTTGCTATCCAAACACGTGGACGACGACCATCAGCCAGAACGCCGTGGTGACGACCGCGCAGGCGGTGGCGATGGTCATCTGGTTCGATGCCAATGCCTGGCCGGTGTTGAACTGCGTCGCAATCAAGTAGGAATTGACCCCGGATGGCAGCGCGGCGGCCACGACCGCGACCTTCGCTGACAGCGGCGGCAGCCCGAACAGCCAGACCAGGCCGAGTGCAACGGCCGGCATCAGCAACAGCTTCAGCGCCGACAGCGCCAGCGCCGGCCGCACGTTGCCGGAGATGCCGAAACGGCACAGGCCAAGCCCCATGGCAAACAGCGCGACCGGTCCGGCGATGTTGGCCAATGCGTCGACCAGCCGGACGGCCAGCCCCGGCAGTGGCAGGCCGGTGATACGCCATGCCCATCCGGCCAGGATGCCGATGATCAGCGGATTGGAGAGCAGCTTTCGAAAGAAGCGCCGGATGATACGCAGCGGATGCACATGCTCGTCACCGCGGCCAAAGATTTCAAACAAGATGATCGACGCCATGATCATCGTCGGCAGATGCACGGAAATCAGCAGCGACAGCACTTCGAATCCACTTGGCCCGAATGTGCCGAGGACGAACGGGATACCGAGCAGGACGAGATTGGAAAACGCCGATGACACGCCGCCGACGACCCCCGCACGCGCGTCGCGCCCGAACACCCGCGTGATCACCAGATGGCCTCCAGCCCAGGTGACTGCGGCAGCCGTGAAATAGGCTCCCCAGAACGACCAGGGCGCGGCACCATGGAAATCGGCATTGACCATGGTGCGGAACAGAAGCAGCGGCATCGCCACCCCGACGGCGAATTCGGCGATGGCCTCGCCCGCCTCGGCCTTCAGATAGCCGGTGAGCCCGGCCAGATAGCCGAGCGCGACAAGGCCGAAGACAAAAAGGACAGTTTCGATGAGTGGAGACATTTTTCTCCTGATAGGCGAGCCGGGATTGCAGCGCAATCACCCCGCCTTACGAAGCGGTCTGTTCCCGCAAACAGCCGGGATTGGTCGTGCCTTGTTTTTCGACCGGCTTTGCCGTCCCTATATGCGGGCACCGGAACCCACCTCCGGTGACCGGAAAAGGACGTTTGATGCTTCGATTTGTGCTGGCGCTATTGCTGCTCGTCATTCCCGCGTCGGCCCATGCGACTGAAGCCGGCTGGGCGCTGTTGCGCGACGGCGGACATGTGGTGCTGCTTCGCCATGCCATGGTGACCGGCACCACCGATCCGGCGAATTTCCACATCGAGAAATGCGCGACCCAGGTCAATCTCTCGGTGCGCGGCAAGCAGCAGGCGCGCAAGATCGGCGCGCTGTTCGCCGCCCGCGCCGCGCCCGTCGAGCGCATACTGTCCAGCCGCTATTGCCGCTGCCTCGACACGGCCCGCATCGCTTTCAGGGCGGAACCCGAACCGTTCGCGCCACTTGACCTGCTGAAGACAGACGCGAGCGAGAAAGCCGCCCAGCTCGAGGCGATCATGAACGAGATCCGCGGCTATTCCGGTTCCGACAATGTGGTCATGGTCACCCATTTGGAGAACATCATGGCTCTGACCGGCATCTCGCCGCGCGAAGGCGAAGCCGTGATCGTCGAGCTGCAAGGCGACGGCCTGCGCGTGCTCGGCCGCGTCACCTTCTAATCTGCGCTGGAGACGGTTGAAGCGTTCGCTAGGGGTGAAAATCTTGCGCTGGTACCCTAAGCGGAATACCGGTTCCGACCCTTCTTTGCCATTGTTCGGAGAAAGTTGAAGGGGAAGCCGTGACCCGTTGCGGTCTTTCAGTTGCGAGCGTCGCTTGCTGGAGCTGCGTTAGTCGGTCGGGGGCCAATGGTATTTTTAATGGAACGCTAATATACATAGACGCTCGAACGAGCAGCGGCTGCCAAATACTTGAGGAATGCCATGCGAAGATTAATCTTCACGGCAATGTGTATCGCCACCGCGACAGCCGCTAGCGCCCACGATTGGTACGAGGACAAGGTTGACCCACAGACGAAATTCAAGTGTTGCGGTGGTTCTGATTGCCGCGCCATACCACGGTCTTCGGTGCGGTCCAGGATAGACGGTGGTTACACTTACTTGCCGCATAATTTCATCATCCCCCGGGACCGTGTACAGGAATCCCCGGACGGCCAATACCATATCTGCGAGAGTACCTACGTCGTAACTAATCAGCTGTATTGGCGTTGCTTTTTCGCACCTCGTGCCAATGTCTCTCTACTTCTCCCACGTTAATGATACTGCGCGTCGTGGCCGGAATCGACATCGGCAAGGTACGTAGCTGTGGCAAATTCAGTCGCGCCGCTCGCTGCCCTGAATAGACGTTCGCGTTCGCTACACGGGAAATCATCGGCCCCGAAAGCACGATGCCGTGGCTGCGCTCAAGATGGTTTGTCATCCTCCTCCCCGCCGGTTTCCGCCAGACCGTGGCTGTCCGCTGCGCCAAGCTCAAGCCCGTAGATGCGCTTCAATTGGCCGATCGTTTCCAGGGTCACCGGGGAAAACGGCGTCTGGCCTTCAAAAGCACGATGCCCTCGACGACGTCACTCAGGCTCATGTCGCGATGTTCGGCCAAGGCCCTGAGCACCTTCACGCAATGACCAGAGATGGGATGGTTGCGGCATATCGCCGGGAGGTTCCCGCGACCCTATTGCCCTGGCAGAACAGCCACCCCATCTGCGCCCGACGTATCAGGCCCTTTTCCTGCCCGGAAAAACCGATTAGACAGCGCGCAAACACATGCGGACAGATTCCGCCCGCAACCGAAGGAAAAGCCCTTGTCCACCACGTTCGACAAAGTAGCCAAGATCATCGCCGACACCAGTGAGATCGATATCGACACGATCACCCCTGAAAGCCACACTATCGACGATCTCGGCATCGACAGCCTCGACTTCCTCGACATCGTCTTTGCCATCGACAAGGAATTCGGCATCAAGGTGCCGCTGGAAAAGTGGACGCAAGAGGTCAATGACGGCAAGGCCTCGACCGACGATTACTTCGTCATGAAGAACCTGTGCGCCAAGATCGACGCTCTGGTCGCGGCCAAGAACGCCTGAAATGGTTCAGCCCGCGATCTTGATGCGCCTTCAAACCTGACCCACAACAACCGCCCATGAGTCCCCACCACGTCGTCATCTCAGGCATCGGCCTTGTCTCTTCGCTGGGCGAAGGTCCGGATGCGCATTGGCGCAAACTCGCCCAGCCCGGCCTGGAACCCGTGCTCGAAGCATCGCGCTTCTCGCCCTACACCATCCACCCGCTGCCGGAGATCGACTGGAACCTGCAGATCGCCAAGCGCGGCGACCAGCGGCAGATGGAAACCTGGCAAAGGCTCGGCACCTACGCCGCCGGCATGGCGCTCGACGACGCCGGCATCAAGGGCAATGACGAACTTTGCACGACCATGGACATGGTGGTGGCTGCCGGCGGCGGCGAGCGCGACGAAACCGTCGACGCCGACATTCTCGCGGCTTCGGAAAGCCGCAACGACCGTGACGTCCTGCTCAACGAGAAACTGACCACCGAGTTGCGGCCGACGCTGTTTCTGGCGCAGCTTTCCAACCTGCTCGCCGGCAACATCTCGATCGTTCACAAGGTGACCGGCTCGTCGCGCACCTTCATGGGCGAGGAAGGCGCCGGGGTCGCTGCCGTCGAGACGGCCGCCGCACGTATCCGCTCCGGCCAGTCGACGCATATCCTGGTCGGCGGCGCCTTCCAGACCGAGCATTCGGACATGCTGCTTGGCTATGAACTGGCCGGCTATCTGCATCGCGGCCCCTGGAGGCCGGTCTGGCAGAGACAAGGCCTGCAAGGCGGTGGCGTGGTGACTGGATCAGGCGGCGCGTTTCTTGTCCTGGAACAGCGCGAACATGCGATCAGCCGCGGGCGAAAGATCTATGCCGAACTCGGCCCCGTCATATCCGGACGCGCAAAACGCCGGCAGGGCGAACTCGATGCCGAGATTGCCGCCCTGCTCAGGCAGGCGGCATTGCCGAACGGCGAGTTGCTGACGATTTCGGGCGCTTCGGGTGCCCATACCGCTACTGCTGCCGAGAAATCGGCGCTCGACGCCAATCCGGCGATTGCCGCACGCGGCTTTTCGACGCTGACCGGCCACATGAAGGAAGCACAGTTTCCCTTCGCCGTGGCGCTGGCGGCACTGGCTGTCGAACGTAAGGCCGCCTACCCGGCTTTTGACCCCGCCACCGAGAAGCGGTTCAACGGCATTCCCAGGACCGTCCTTGCAACGGCGGTCGGCTATCACCAATTCGAGGGCTTGGCGTTGGTCAACGCCGCCGATTAAAGATCCGGGACAAGTCATGGCCAATCTGAACGACCACATGGGCAGGCCGATCGTCGCCGTCACCGGTATCGGCGTGGTGACTTCGCTGGGTGTCGGCAAGGCCGACAATTGGGCAGCGCTCACCGCGGGCAAGTCCGGCATCCATCCGATCACCCGCTTTCCGGTTGACCATCTGAACACCCGCATCTCCGGCATGGTCGATTTCCTGCCGTCGAGCTCCAAAGGCGCCAGTCTTCTTACCTACGATCTCGCCGAGATCGCCGCGCAGGAAGCCGTGGCCGAAGCCGGCCTTGATTCGGGCGATTTCGGCGGGCCGCTTTTCCTCGCCTCGCCGCCGGTCGAACTCGACTGGAGCGAGCGCTTTTCGCTCTACAATTCCGACAAGCACGACATCGGCGCCGAACGGCTGCTTCGCGTGGCGCGCGGCTTGAAGGAACTCGATGTTTTCGAAACCACCCAGTTCGGTTCGATCGCCGACCGGCTCGCCGACCGTTTTGGGACTCGCGGCCTGCCGATCACGCTGTCGACGGCCTGCGCCTCGGGCGCCACCTCGATCCAACTCGGCGTCGAGGCGATCCGCCGCGGCGAATGCGACAGGGCGCTGTCGATCGGCGCCGACGGCTCGGCAACGGCCGAGGCGCTGATCCGTTTCTCCCTGCTTTCGGCGCTCTCCACGCATAACGACATCCCCGAAAGGGCGTCCAAGCCGTTCTCCAAGGATCGCGACGGCTTCGTGCTGGCAGAGGGCTCGGGCGCGCTTGTGCTGGAATCGCTGCAGGCCGCACTGGCCCGCGGCGCGACCATCCTCGGCATCCTGCGCGGCTGCGGCGAGAAGGCCGACGATTTCCACCGCACCCGTTCGAAGCCGGACGGTTCGCCGGCGATCGCCGCCGTTCGCGCCGCCCTCGCCGATGCCGGCCTGGGCGAGGACGAGATCGATTATGTCAACGCTCATGGCACCTCGACGCCGGAAAACGACAAGATGGAGCATCTGTCGCTGTCGACCGTGTTCGGCGAGCGGATCGGCTCGATGCCGATATCGTCGAACAAGTCGATGATCGGCCACACCTTGTCGGCCGCCGGCGCCGTCGAGGCCGCGTTTTCGCTGATGACCATGCGCGAAAGCGTCATCCCGCCGACCATCAATTACGACAATCCCGATCCGGCGATCGTGCTCGACGTGGTGCCGAACACGAAGCGCAACGCCGAGGTTGGCACGGTGCTCTCGAACTCCTTCGGCTTCGGCGGCCAGAACACCTGCCTTGTCATGGCGCGGGAACCAGTCTAAGCGAGCTTTTTTCCCGCTCAACAGAACCGACAGGCCCGATGCGCGCATTGCAACTTATCGAGGACCGCCGCCTTGAAACGGTGGACCTGCCGCTTCCGCCGCAGCCTGCGCTGGGCGAAGTGACGCTGCGCGTCAAGGCCGTGGCGCTCAATCATATCGACGTCTGGGGCTGGCGCGGCATGGCCTTTGC
>NZ_RZSW01000268.1:0-8109 GCF_003997375.1 Mesorhizobium sp. M5C.F.Ca.IN.020.29.1.1
ACTTTTGGCGAGGCCGAGAGGGGCGCCGAAATGGCTGATCAGGCGATCCAGCTTAATCCGAACTACCCGTTGTGGAGCACCAGGTTGTTTGCCCACGCCTATTTTGTGGTCGGCCGCTACGACGACGCGCTGCTAATGATGGACCGGTTGGCGCCGGAGAATTATGGGATCTGGGGATGGACATATCGCCCCGCCGCGCTGGCGGCGGTTGGGCGTACCGAGGAGGCGAAAACCCTGATCAGCGAGACCCTTAAACGGTTCCCCGACCTGACTATCGAGGGAAGGGTGAACGAACCTCTTGTCAACACAGATGCGGACCGCAAGCGTCTCATGGAAACCATGCGCCTTGCCGGTTTCCCGCCCTGCGCCAGCCCCGAGCTACTGGCGAAGATCGACAAACCGGTGCGTCTTCCCGAGTGCCTTGCAAACTGATGGTCGTTGTCGGGCGTTGGCGAGTTGGCAACGGCGCTCGCGATGCGCCACGCGGCAACGGCGAGGCGCGGGGAACGAGCTGCTACGGCAGTTCAGCCTCAAGGCGATCGAAGCGGATCCGAACGCCCAGTTCGGCTATATCGGGATGGCCTGGTCCCTATCGCAATGACGCAGTTTTCTGGCACAAGCAGGAAAATAGCCCCGACGAGGCGTTGAAGCACGCCGCCGAATACGCCGACAAGGCTCTCCAACTCGCTCCGGACGATGCCAACGCGCATTATGCCGGAGCCCGCATCCATACCGAAGCCGGAGAGGTCGAGCAGGCCATTGCGCGGTACGATCAGGCGATCGCCCTCAATCCCAGTGCCCTCGAATGTCCTCGCCGGCAGTGCATCCCCGCTGCTCGTTGTCGGCCGAATCGACGAAGCTATCGATCGGATCAAGCAGGCGATGGGCATCGATCCTTTCCACCCTGATGGTACCACTGGGACATGGGCTGGGCGCTCTGGGAAAAGAACGATTGCGAGGCCGCGCTGACAGCGATGCGGAAAATGTCCAGAATCCCGAGCGGCGCACACCGAATGGTTGCGGGGATCCACGCTTGTCTGGGAAACCAGCGGGAGGCAAAGGAAGCGCTTGCGGTTTCCCTCAAAGACTCGCCCGGCGACTCCATCAGCCAACAACGCAAGCAGTGGGAGAAGAATTACACCGCTCCCGGGACCCTCGAGCGCTGGATCGGACACATGCGGTTCGCGGGCTTGCCGGAGTGACCGCGTATGCGGCCCGGCAGAAGACCGATTGGCCGCTACCTTTGAAGTCTTAGGGCGTACGAGCGCTGATTGCGCTCAATGTAGGGTCATCCTTCGCAAGGAACATTGAGTGCGGGAAAGTCGGCAATCGGGCCGACTTGCGCCATAATGCGCTCGCACCCGAACTTCTGGAACGGGTCAAAATCGGTATTTCGTCTTCGGTACCATCAGGTTTTCAACACTATTGTCTATTTCGCGCCGAGCCTGGCCAGCACGGCCTTGGGGATGTTGTATTCCCGGATCACTGCGTCGTGCTTGCGCAAGCCGCACAATTCGCGCTGGATGAAATAGCCGTGGACGGCCTCCGCCGCGTCCCTGAGCAGCCGGGCACGATGTTCGCCATCGTCGCCATGTTCACGCAACCTCGCCAGCGTTTCATCCACGCGGCGGCCGGCACGGCCGAGCGCCGCCGCCTTTTCGCCGAGAATTTCATGGCCGAGCAGGTCGAGCGCGCTCTCCTGCGCTCCCGACCGTCCGAAATTCGATGGCACCGACATGCTCCACTCCGGTTTTGCTGAATCCTAGGCCTACTCCGCCGGCCGCGTCTCCTCCAGCACGCTCTCCTCGTTGAACAGGAAGCCGCCGGACTGCCGCTTCCACAGCCGCGCATAGAGCCCGTCGAGCGCGACCAGTTCGTCATGCGTGCCTTGTTCGACGATACGGCCGCCGTCGAGCACCACCAGGCGATCGAGTGCCGCGATGGTCGACAGCCGATGCGCGATGGCGATGACAGTCTTGTTCTCCATCAGCCTCGCCAGATTTTCCTGGATGGCCGCCTCGATGTCGGAATCGAGCGCCGACGTCGCCTCGTCGAGTATCAGGATCGGCGCGTCCTTGAGGAAGACGCGGGCGATCGCCACGCGCTGGCGCTGGCCGCCAGACAATTTCACGCCGCGCTCGCCGACAAAGGCCTCGTAGCCCTGGCGATCACGATTGTCGCGCAAATCGAGGATGAAGTCGTGCGCCTCGGCCTTCTTTGCGGCCGCGATCACCTCGGCGTCGGTTGCTTCGGGCATGCCGAGCTTGATGTTGTCGCGCAAGGAACGGTGGAAAAGTGCGGTATCCTGGCTGACGACGCCGATACTGGCGCGCAGCGAATTCTGCGTCACCTTGGCAACATCCTGCCCGTCGATGGTGATCTTGCCGCCCTCGAGGTCGTAGAGGCGCAGGATCAGATTGGCGAGCGTCGTCTTGCCGGCGCCGGATGGCCCGACAAGTCCGACCTTCTCGCCCGGCCGCACGACAAGGTCGATGCCGTTGAGCACGCCGAACCCCTTGCCGTAGTGGAATTCGACCTTCTTCACGTCGATGCGGCCGCCGACCACGACAAGCTCCCTGGCGTCGGGCGCGTCGGTCAGGCCGAGCGGCTGCGAGATCAACGCCTTGGAGTTTTCCAGCACGCCGAGATTCCGCAGGATGCCGTTGAGCTGCATCATCAGTCGGCCGAGCAGCATGTTGAGCCGCAACACCAGCGACAGCGTGAAGGCGACGGCGCCGACGGTGATCGAGCCTTCGACCCAGAGATAGACCGCAAAACAGGCGATCGCGGTGATCATGATACCCGACAGCGTCGTCAGCGCCATGCGCACGCCGGTCAGCCTGCGGGTGAACGGGCGTAGCGCCTCGAGATAAATATCGAAACCGCTCCTGATGTAACGGTCGTCGCCATCGGCCGAGAACAGCTTCAGCGTCTGCACGTTCGAATAGGAATCGACGAAGCGGCCGGTGATCATCGAACCGGCCTCAGCTGTCTGCTCGGCATGCTTGCGGATCGCCGGCAGATAGCGCTTGGCCAGCCAGCCGAAGGCGGTGACCCAGATCACCACCAGCACCGCCAGCCTGAGATCGAGGCCGGCGACCAGCACCAGCGTCGTCACCGTATAGACGATCATGAACCAGACGACCCCGATGAAGCTTTCCATCAAATCGCCGGTCGCCTGGCCCGCCTGCCAGACCTTGGTCGCGATGCGGCCGGCGAAATCGTTCTGGAAGAAGTCGTAGGATTGGCGCGAGACATGGCGGTGCGCCTGCCAGCGCACCAGATTGTAGAAGCCGGGGGTGATCGTCTGCTCGTCGACCAGCGCCGCCAAGCCGACGACGATGGTGCGGACGACCAGCACCACGGCGGCCATGAAGACGAGTTCGGGACCGGCGGCGGTCCACAGCGCGTCCCAGCTGCGCTCGCCGGGGAGCTGGTCGAGAATGTCGACCAGCCTGCCGACGAAGTAGAACAGTCCGGCCTCGACCAGCGGCGCGATACCGCCGATGACCAGCATGGCGAAGAAGGCGACCTTCGCCTGGCCGACATAGTGCCAGAGGAAACCGCTGACGCTGATCGGTGGCCGAAGGTCCGCGGGCTCCCTGAACGGATAGACCCAGTTCTCGAACCAGCGATAGACGGCAAACATCATTCGGCGGCCATCATTCTGCTGCCCTCATTCTGCTGCCATCATTCTGCTGCCATCATTCTGCTGCCATCATTCTGCTGCCATCATTCTGCTGCCCTCATTCTGCTGCTTGACCCTTGATGATGGCATCGTTGGCGGCGGCACCGTCGTCGAGCAGGAAGCCGCCCGACTGGCGCTGCCAAAGCTGCGCATAGAGCCCGCCGGCGGCGATGAGTTCCTCATGCGAACCTTCCTCGATGACGCGGCCCTTATCCATGACGACGAGCCGGTCCATCGCCGCGATGGTCGAGAGCCGGTGCGCGATGGCGATGACGGTCTTGCCCTGCATGAGCTTGTAGAGGTTCTCCTGGATCGCCGCCTCGGCCTCCGAATCGAGCGCAGAGGTCGCTTCGTCGAGGATGAGGATCGGCGCGTCCTTCAGCATAACGCGGGCAATGGCAATGCGTTGCCGCTGGCCGCCGGACAATTTGACGCCGCGATCGCCGACATGCGCATCGAAACCCGTGCGGCCACTGGCGTCCGAAAGCCTTGATATGAAATCAAGCGCCTCGGCGCGGCGAGCTGCCTCGACCAGCATCTCGTCGCTGGCGTCCGGTCGGCCATAAAGGATGTTCTCGCGCACCGAACGATGCAGCAGCGAGGTGTCCTGCGTGACCATGCCGATCTGGACGCGCAGCGAATCCTGCGTCACCGCCGCGATTTCCTGGCCGTCGATCAGGATCTTGCCGCTCTCGAGATCGTAGAAGCGCAAGAGAAGGTTGACCAGCGTCGACTTGCCGGCGCCCGAGCGGCCGACGATGCCGACCTTTTCGCCCGGCTTCACCGTCAGCGACAGGCTTTCGATCACGCCCTTCTGTTTGCCGTAGTGGAAGCGGATGTCCTCGAAACGGATCTCGCCCTTGGTCACGGCAATATCCTTGGCCCCAGGCATGTCTTCGACGAGGCGCGGCAGCGAAATCGAGCTGATGCCGTCCTGCACCGTGCCGATATTCTCGAACAGGGTGGACATTTCCCACATGATCCATTGCGACATGCCCCACAGCCGAAGCACGAGGCCGATGACCAGGGCGACGGCGCCGATCGTCACCGCCTGGCCGAGCCACAGCCACAGCGAAATCGCGGTGACCGAAAACAACAGCAGCGAATTCAGGATGTAGAGCAGGCCGTAGAGCTGCGTCACCAGCCGCATCGACCGATAAACGGTATCGAGAAAGCCGGCCATGCCTTCCCGCGCGAAGGACGCCTCGCGCCGCGCATGCGAGAACAGCTTGACCGTCTGGATGTTGGAGTAGCTGTCGACGACGCGGCCGGTCATGGTCGAGCGCGCATTGGCCTGCTCCTCGCCGACCTTGCCCAATCGCGGAATGAAATAGCGCAAGAGCAGGATATAGCCGGCAAGCCAGATGGCAAGCGGTGCCGCCAGCCGCCAGTCGGCCGAGCCGACAATGAACAGCATGCCGAGGAAATAGACCACGACATAGTTGAGCACGTCGATGAGCTTGATGACGCATTCGCGCACGGCGAGCGCCGTTTGCATCAGCTTGGTCGCGATGCGTCCGGCGAACTCGTCCTGATAGAAGGCCATCGACTGCTTGAGCAGGTAGCGATGCACCTGCCAGCGGATACGCATCGGATAGTTGCCCATCAGCGTCTGCTGGTTGAGGAGCGCATGGAACCAGACCGTCGCCGGCAGCGCGAAAACCACGATGAAAGCCATGCCGGCGAGCTTCCAGCCCTCGGTCTGCAGAAATGTCTCGCGATTCTGCGCCGACAGCCAGTCGACGATCCGGCCCATGAAGCCGAACATCCACACCTCGGCAAGGGCGATAGCCGTCACCAGCGTCGCATCGACAGCGATGTAGGGCCAGGCGCCGCGCGTATAGTGCACGCAGAAGGCGATCAGCGTCTTCGGCGGCTCGACCGGCTCCTCGGCAGGGAACGGATCGAGCTTTGTTTCAAACCAGCGGAACATTGTCTTGGTACTCATATGCTTGTTTTCGCTCACACGGCGCGGAGCGCGTGGCATCCTTGGGGCGCGTAGCGCCATGGGATCGCGTGGCGGCAAGGGCCGGCGTCCCGGAATCACTCGGGCCGCCGGTCCTGCTTCGCGCAATATAGGATGTCGCGGGCTTTTCGCCGACAGGCTCGCTTGACGATCCTGACAGTGCTGTGTCGACGACCCGGAGTTTTGCGCTGGTTTTTGCGCTGGGCCGGATCAGCCCGATGATCCGGCGCACCAGCGACGGCCGGCTGCGGTCGGGAACCGCGCGCGAGAAATCGACGTCCGGCAGCATGCCGCGATGTGGGCGCCGGCGGGTCTCGGCGTGAGCCGCAGACGAATAGGTTTCGCCGATCAAAAGCGCCCATGTCGCCATCCTGTGCTCGTGCAGGCTTCTTGAACCGGGAATTTTGCAGGGATCGAACATCGGTCCGTCCTCCATGTGAAAATACAGAAAAAAGTCCGCCCTGTTCGCGGGCCAATGGCCGGCGAAAGGCAGGGATTGAACAGAGGCGTGTTCAGGCGGGGCGTTCAGCCCCTTCGACAGCTTGAAAAACATCGCAGGATTCCTTCGAAGGCCGAAAAGGGTTTCGGCTAAGAATCGGTGCGATCGAAGTCTAAAAGGTCAGGAGAATCGTCGTACCGAAACCGCCGGCAGGCTGGTAAGCCCACAAGAGGGGCGCTGGATGTACATAATCATCATGAATTACCCCTCCATCGGTTCGGGTTGACAATGCCCGGCGTATAATCGACTTCGCAGAAAATGACCACCCGCCAGTCCAGCAATTTCCAAAACCGCGAGCCTGCTGTGGCCGATCTGCCACTTATTAGAAGGATTCGGAAATGAACACCCGTCTCCGCATCGCGCTCTACCAGCCGGATATCGCCGGCAACACCGGAACAATCCTGCGCTTCGCCGCTTGCCTCGGCCTCGGCGTCGACATCATCGAACCGGCCGGCTTCCTGCTCTCCGACCGGGCGCTGAAACGGGCCGGCATGGACTATCTCGAACTGGCGGCTCTGACCCGGCATGTCGACTGGCACGCCTTCGAGAACTGGCGCAGAGGCGAAGCGCGGCGGCTGGTGCTGCTGTCGACCAGAGCCGCGAACGCCTACACCGATTTCGCCTTCGCCGACGCCGACATTCTTTTGTTCGGCCGCGAATCCGCAGGCGTGCCGGATCCTGTCCACGAGGCGGCAGATGCGCGACTGATCATCCCGATGCAGCCGGGCGCGCGCAGCATCAACGTCGCGCTGTCCGTCGCCATGGTGGCCGGTGAAGCGAACCGGCAGCTCGGATAGCATTCGCAGACCCTCAGTGGGCGCAGCGAACACGGCCGCTTTCTGGCCGACGAGCGCACCCTCTTTTGTCATTGTCACCCAGGCGCACATCGCCTTCTCCTGCGGTTTGCATGTCCAGGGTTTCTTCGTTACAAGCTCAACTTAACTTGAGGTCAAGCGGAAAATTCGAATGGCGGTGACGGAACTGACGGTCGGCCAGGTGGCGACGCGAAGCGGGGTGGCGGTATCGGCGCTGCATTTCTACGAGGCGCGCGGACTGGTCCGCAGCCACCGCACATCAGGCAACCAGCGGCGCTACGGTCGCGACGTGCTGAGGCGTGTGGCGATCATCAGGATCGCGCAGGAGGTCGGCATCTCGCTGGCCGAGATCGGTGCTGCACTTGAATCGCTGCCTGAGGGCCGCACACCGACGCGCGAGGACTGGAACCTGCTTTCAACGGCCTGGCGCGACCAGCTCGATCAGAAGATTGCCCAGCTGAAGAAGCTGCGCGACGGGCTGACCGACTGCATCGGCTGCGGCTGCATGTCGATCGACAAGTGCCCGCTGCGGAACAAGGAAGACCGATTGAGCGCCCAAGGCCCAGGAGCAAGGCGGTTGTTGGTCGCTCGTTAATCTGCCGCCGGCAATCGCCTGATGGTGAACTCGATGACGTCGCCCGGCCGCTCGAACCAGCTTTCGATCTCGGTCCAGTAGGCCTGCTTGGGAAAGCGCTCGAACCACTCCTTCGCCTTAAGCCGCGCATCGGAGCGCGGCAGGACGAAGGTCTCGCGCAGGAACCCGTCGCGTGGCATGCGCTCGCGATTGGCGCGCGAACGGTCGAGCCTCTTCTTCAGGCCATCCAGCGGCGGTCTTGCCGGGGTGCGCACGAAAGAACTCCATTCACACTTGACCCTTGCACCTAAGAGATTAGGGATCGCGGCCGGAAAAGACGAGTCATTTGTCGGGGTACGCGCCCCACAGCCGGAGACAGCATTTGCAACGACCCGAAATACCGGCGGGGCTGCCGGCCGACATCGAACAGAAGAAGATGAAGGCGCGGCTGTGGTTCGAGACGTTGCGCGAGCGCATTTGCGCCGCCTTCGAGCAGATCGAGCAGGACCTGCAGGGGCCGCAGGCCTCATGGTCGCCCGGCCGCTTCGAAAGGACGCCGTGGGAGCG
>NZ_RZSW01000269.1:0-8076 GCF_003997375.1 Mesorhizobium sp. M5C.F.Ca.IN.020.29.1.1
GCCTACGGCAAGGGTGGCGGCGGCATGAACCAAGCTCAACCTGACATGACTGAAGCTCAGCCTGGCATGAGCATGGCTCAGGCTGGCATGAGCGAGGCTCAGCCTCGCATGAGCATGGAACGCGCCGACATCGCTTTCAAAGTCAACGGCGCCGCTGTTTCTGTCTGCGTGCCGCCGGTTCGCCGTCTCTCTTCGGTGCTGCGCGACGAATTGCACCTGACCGGCACCAAGGTCGGCTGCGACGCCGGCGACTGCGGCGCTTGCACGGTGCTTGTCGATGGCGAACCGGTCTGCGCCTGCCTCATGTCAGCGGCTTCTGCCGCTGGCACCGTGGTGACGACCGTCGAGGGTCTCGCCAACGGCAGATTATCGGCGCTGCAGGCCTCGTTCCTCGATCATGGCGCAGCGCAGTGTGGCATCTGCACACCCGGCCTGCTGGTCGCGGCGACCGCACTTCTCGACAGCAAGCCTAACCCAACCGAGGCTGAAACACAGGATGCACTGGGCGGCGTCCTCTGCCGCTGCACCGGCTACCGCAAGATTATCGCTGCGGTGATGAATGCTGGACGGTTCGCGAGCGAACTCTCGACCGACGGCGCTGCCCCCAATCCGCCTGCCGGCACCTTCTCCCCGTATAGTGACGGGGAGAAGGGACAAGCTCCAGCGCCGGCGTCCCCCTCTCCCCGTCTTTCACGGGGTGAGGGTGAGGGGCAGCACCAACTTAAGCGGCTGGATCTCGACCTTGACCGCAGAATGCCAATCTCAGGCCATGCCGTCGGTTCGTCGCCGATCAGGCTCGACGGCCTGCCGAAAGTCACTGGAGGCGAAAAATTCGGCGGCGATTCCTTTCCGGCCGATGCGCTGGCGGTGCTGGTGGTCCGCTCGCCGCATTATCATGCCCGCTTCGCTTTCGGCGATCTCGACGCCTGGATAAAAGCTCATCCCGGCATCGTCGGCGTCTACACCGCTGCCGACATTCCTGGAAAGAACAGCTTCGGCGTCATTGCGCCTTTTGCCGATCAGCCGGCGCTGGCCGAAGGTTTTTCGCGCTTTCGCGGCGAGGCGGTGGCGCTGGTTGCCGGTGAGCGCGAGGCCATGCTCGATCTCGACCTTTCGGATTTCCCTGTTCGTTGGACTGAGTTGCCGCACGTTCTGCAGCCTTGCGAGGCGCAAGCCGGCGGCGCACAGCTGATCCACGAAAATCGGCCGGCAAACCTGCTCACCACCGGCTTTGTCGAGCGCGGTGACCCCGAAGCCGCGCTTGCCGGCGCGGCTTTCACGGTTTCCGGCGCCATCGACACGTCCTACGTCGAGCACGCCTATATCGAGCCGGAAGCCGGCCATGCCTATATGGACGGCGACACGCTGGTCGTCGTCGCCTGCACGCAGGCGCCGTACATGGACCGCGACGATGTGGCAAAGGTGCTTGCACTTGCCATCGACAAGGTGCGCATCGTGCCAACCGCCACCGGCGGCGGCTTCGGCTCGAAACTCGATGTCTCGTTGCAGCCTCTCATCGGCCTAGTCGCCATGAAGACCGCCCGGCCGGCCGCACTCGCCTACACCCGCAATGAATCGATGATCTCGACCACGAAGCGCCATCCCGCTGAGATGAAGGCGACGATCGGCGCCGAAGCCGATGGCCGCATCATCGGCATGGTCTTTGCAGGCGATTTCAACACCGGCGCCTATGCGAGCTGGGGTCCGACCGTCGCCAACCGCGTGCCGGTGCATGCCTCCGGTCCCTATGCAACGCCGAACTATCGCGCCGAAGGCCGCGCCATCCACACAAACGGCCCGATCTCCGGCGCCTTCCGCGGCTTCGGCGTGCCGCAGGCGACGATCATGCAGGAGACGCTCTATGACGAGCTGGCCGAAAGGCTTGGGCTGGATCGGCTCGATTTTCGCTTGAAAAACTGTCTTCGTAACGGCTCCGAAACGGTTACTGGCCAGAGGCTGGAATCGGGCGTCGGCATCGCCGAGTGCCTTGAAGCGCTGCGGCCGCATTGGATGCGCGCCCTTGTCGATGCCGAGTTGTTCAACGCCGGCAGCAGCACAAAAAAACGCGGCGTCGGTGTCGCCTCTTGCTGGTATGGCTGCGGCAACACCTCTCTACCCAATCCGTCGACCATCAGGGTCGGCATCTCCGCCTCCGGCGATGTCGTCCTGCATCAGGGTGCGGTTGACATCGGGCAAGGCTCGAACACGGTCATTGCCCAGATCTGCGCCGACGCGCTCGGCCTGCCGCTGGAAAAATTCCGGCTGAAAAGCGCCGACACGGCAATCACGCCGGACGCCGGCAAGACGTCCGCTTCGCGCCAGACCTTCGTGACCGGCAAGGCCGCCGAAAAGGCCGGCCGCGCCTTGCGCGAGACCATGCTGCGCTTTGCCAACGTGTCGGAGAAGGCGGTGATCGCTCTGGACGGCGCAAGCCTGGTCATCCGTGAGGGCGAAGCGACCCGGCATATCGATTTGTCAACGCTGAACGCCGATGCCGATGGCTTCGTTTTCCGCGCCGAGGAAAGCTACGACCCGCCGACATTGCCGCTCGACGCCAAGGGCCAGGGCAAGCCTTACGCGGTCTACGGCTACGGCGCGCAGATCGCCGAACTGGAAGTCGACCTCAAGCTCGGTACGGTGAAGCTGATCAAGATCACCGCCGCGCATGATGTCGGCAAGGCGATCAATCCGCTGCTCGCCGAAGGCCAGATCGAGGGAGGCATCGCGCAAGGCATCGGCATGGCGCTGATGGAGGAATACATCCCCGGCGGCACCGAGAATCTGCACGACTATCTCATCCCGACCATTGGCGACGTACCGCCGATCGAGACCATCCTGATCGAAGTTCCGGATCCGGAAGGACCCTTTGGCGCCAAGGGTCTGGGCGAACACGTGCTGATCCCGACGGCGCCCGCGATCCTCAATGCCATCCGTCATGCCACCGGTGTCCTGGTCACCAAAATTCCGGCGACGCCGAGCCGCATCCGCGCGGCGATACGGGACAAGGAGGCACGCCGATGAGCGAGCTGGCCGAACGCTTCGAAACGCATGATCCCGGCGAGAAGCAGGTGGCGGAGAAGATCCGCTGCGATGCCTGCCCAGTGATGTGCTACATATCAGACGGCCGTACCGGCGCCTGTGATCGCTACGGCAATGTCGGCGGCAGGATCGTGCGGATGGATCCGCTCACCATCCTCGACCACGCGACCGAGACCGGTGGCGCGGTCGTACCGTTTGTCGCCGAGGGCGAAGAATGGGACGGCGAACTGGTCAACACCGGCCGCCGCTTCGTCACCGCGATCGGCGCCGGCACCACCTACCCCGACTACAAGCCGGCCCCTTTCATCGTCAGCCAGCAGGTCGAAGGCGTCGATCTCGTCACCGTGGTCACCGAGGGCATCTTCTCCTACTGCGGCGTCAAGGTGAAGATCGATACCGACCGTCATATCGGCCCCGAAACGGCGACGGTGCGCGCCGGAGGCGAAGCGATCGGCCATGTCACGACAGGCGAATACGGTTCGCAGATGCTGTCGCTCGGCGGCGTGCATCATCTGACCGGCGGCTCGAAAGCCGAAGGCCGCGCCACCTGCGATGCGCTGCTTAATCTATGCAACCGCAAGCCGGTCGAACTTGCTATCGATGGCGGTGCCACGGTGATCGTCGAAGCCGGCAAGCCGCCGGTCATCGACGGCAAGCTCGAACACCGCATGCGCGTCGGCTGCGGCTCTGCCACGATCGGCATGTTCGCCACCCAATGGCGCGGCCTGGTCGACGAGGTGGTGGTGGTCGACGACCACATCACCGGCGTCGTCTCCGAGCATCAGGCAGGCAAGGTGCTCGGCTGGCAGGAGACGGGGATAAAAATTATCGGCCGCCGTTCGACCCCGGGCCGCTATTTCAAGGTGTCCGAGCCCGGCCTCGGCTGGGGCGGCACCAGCATTTCCGACCCGCTGTCGATCCTAGGCGAATGGAATGCGAAGAAGGGCGCGCGGCCGGGCCTGTCACTGCTGATGGTCTCGACCACCGGCGAGCAGTTCGCCTATTACGAGCTCGACGACGAGTTGAAGCCGGTGCAGAAACCTTTCCCGGAGCGGCTGCAGAAGTCTGTCGGCCTGATCGAGGACAATTGCGAGCCGGCGCTGTGCACCGTGCTTTTCGTCGGCGGAGCCGGCGGCTCGCTGCGCGCCGGCGTCACTGAGAACCCGGTCAATCTGACCCGCTCGGTGCAGGGCCTGACGACTTATGTGACCGTTGGCGGCGCGCCGGTCTATGTCTGGCCGGGCGGCGGCATCACGCTGATGGTCGACGTCACCCGCGTGCCGGAAAACGCCTTCGGCTATGTGCCGACACCGGCGCTGGTCGCGCCGATCGAGTTCACCCTGCGCCGCGACGACTATGTCAGGCTCGGCGGCTACGAAGCCGAGATCCGCAGCGTCGATGAGATTCTCGCCAAAGGCGGCGAATATCTCAATCCGCGCCGCGGCACGGCTGCGCCGGCCAGCAATCCGTGGCCGCCGCTGGCGCAGTTGCGGCGCGCAGCGGGCAACGGGGTCAAGTGATGAACGGCCCGCAGGCGCATTGGCTTGAGGACGGCAGGCGGCTGCATCTCAATCATGGCCCGATCGACCTGATCATTGAGGCATTCGGCGACGCGAGCGAATGCCGGGCCGCCTATGGCCAGGCGCTGGCGCGGTTTCAAACAATCCTGTCGGAACTCGTCGAAGAGCTGCCAGAACTGCGCCGGCCAGCCTCCTTACGGCCACGTGCTTTCGCTGGCCCGACGGCGCGGCGCATGGAAGCGGCGGTCAATCCGCTGGCGGAACAATTCATCACACCCATGGCCGCCGTCGCCGGTTCGGTAGCCGACGAAATGCTTGGCGCGCTGCTGGCCGGGCGCCGGCTCGATCGCGCCTACGTCAACAATGGCGGCGACAGCGCGATCCATCTCGGCAACGGCCGGTCCATCACCCTTGCCATTGCCGGGACAGTCCATGGTTTGGCAGACCGCATCACGATCCACGCCGAAGACGGGATCCGCGGCGTCGCGACGAGCGGCTGGCGCGGCCGTTCCTTTTCGCTCGGCATCGCCGACGCCGTCACCGTGCTGGCGCGGACGGGTGCTGAAGCCGATGCCGCCGCGACCCTGGTCGCCAACGCCGTCGACCTGCCTGGTCATCCTGCCGTCGAGCGCGTGCCGGCGCGCGCTCTGGCGCCCGACAGCGACCTTGGCGATCGTCGGGTCACCCAGGGCGTCGGCGTGCTTTCATCAGGCGAAATAGCCGCGGCGCTGGACAGCGGACTCGCCGTCGCCGAAGAGTTTCGGGGACACGGCCTGATTGCCGCCTCAGCGCTGTTCCTTGCCGGTCAGGCACGAATCGCCGGTCCCATGGCGCTCAGTGCGCCCAGTGAGAAATCAAGGAAGGAAATTGCCCATGTCTGAGTTTGCGATCCGCAAGGTTGCGGTGCTGAGCGAAGAGATATTTCACGAGGGCGGGCCGGTGGCGAAGGTGCCGCGCCGGCGTGCCGCCGCCATGGCGGTGGTGAAGAACCCGTTCGCCGGCCGCTACGTGGAGGATCTGCAGAGCGCCATGGACGATCTGAAGCCGCTCGGGCTGCTGCTTTCCGACAAGCTGATCGCCGCGTTGGGCGGCGACGTGAAGCAGATCGACGGCTACGGCAAGGGCGCCATCGTCGGTATCGCGGGGGAGCTGGAGCATGGTGCGCTGTGGCATGTGCCTGGCGGCTATGCGATGCGTGAACGGCTCGGTGACGCCAAGGCGATCGTGCCATCGGCAAAGAAGGTCGGCGCCTTCGGCTCGCGGCTCGACGTGCCGCTCGGCCATATCAACGCCGCCTATGTGCGCAGCCATTTCGATGCCATGGAGGTCGGCATCAGCGACGGGCCTCGTCCCGACGAGATACTGTTCTGCCTCGCCATGACCTGCGGCCCGCGCGTGCACGACCGCATGGGCGGCCTTGCGGCAAAAGACATCAAGGCTTGGGACGGACTGCGGTGAGCGCCGAGGACGTCAAGCTCAAGCTGGTCGAGGCCGAGGAGCCAGACGAAAACGATTACCGCTTGCAGGAGCAGGTCGGCTTCATCCTGCGCAAGGCGCACCAGCGCCATGTCTCGATCTTCGCCGCGCACATCGCCGACCTGACACCGCCGCAGTTCGCCGCCCTGGCCAAATTGCACGATGTCGGCGAGACCTCGCAGAACCAGCTTGGCAGCCTGATCGCCATGGATGCGGCGACGGTGAAAGGCGTCATCGACCGGCTCAAGGCGCGGGGCCTGGTCGAGCTTTCCAAGCATGAGGTCGACAAAAGGCGCCTGCTGGTCAGTCTGACTGCTGAGGGCCGCAATGCCGTCGAGCGGCTGATCCCGATCGCCCGCGATATCACGGAGGAAACGCTGGCGCCGCTTTCCGCCAAGGAGGCCGCCATTTTCATGAAGCTTTTGGCCAAGCTGGCGTGAACACGGCCTTGGTCAGCGCTGCCCCTCACCTGCCTGCCGGCATCCTCTCCCCGTAGAACGGGGAGAGGTACTCGTCATCGACGACTTCGTCTCAGACCCCATTCTCCTTCAGGATATGGGCGGCATTTTCCTTGGTGATCTTCTGCATCGGAAGCGTGATGGTCTTTTCGACCGTCTCGCCGTTCAGGAACTTGATCGCCTTGCCGCAGCCCTTCGGCACCCGGCGTCACGTAGGCGAACGTCACCGTTGGCAAGAGCTGCACGCCTTCGATCAGGGGCTGTCGACGCCGAAAAACTTGATGTCTTGCTCGCGACCGGCGTCCTTGGCGGCAAGGTAAGCGCCGTAGCTTGTGACCGTTGACGAGGACTCCTCGTTGGCGCTCCGGCCATCTCCCCCACTTTGGGGGTGTTTGGACCGGGAGATCGGCAGCGTCAGCACCGCGCCCACTCACTCCCGCGACGTTGGCGACTGGCGAAAGCGTGATGACGGCAAATTCCCAACCGGAGAGGTGTCCGGCAGGCCAGAGGGGGGCGCGAGGCATCGCTACACAACGGCTTTCCAGCCATGCCGCTGTCAGGCCGCTTCCGACAGCGATTTGTGGGCGTCGCTCAGGATCTCGAAGGATCGCACCCGCGCTGCGTGGTCGAAAATCTGCGCGGTGACCATCAGCTCATCGGCACCGGTGCGACGGGTAAACGCTTCTATGCCTTGCCTGACCGTTTCCGGGGCGCCGACGACGGCGCAGGACAGCGCCTGGCCAAGCATGGTTTTGGCCACCGGATCGAGGTCGCGCTCATATCCCTCGACCGGCGACGGCAATCGGCCGGGCCGGCCGGTGCGCAGATTGACGAAGGCCTGCTGCAGCGAGGTGAACAGCAGCCGCGCCTCAGCGTCGGAGGGCGCCGCGAACACGTTGAGGCCGAGCATGACATAGGGCTTGTCGAGCTGTTTCGATGGCTGGAAGCGCGAGCGGTAGATCTCCAGTGCGTGGTCGAGTTCGGCCGGTGCGAAATGCGAGGCGAAGGCGTAGGGCAGGCCGAGCATGGCTGCGAGCTGTGCGCCATAGAGGCTTGAGCCCAGGATCCAGATCGGCACCTGCTCGCCCTCGCCGGGTACGGCGCGGATACGCTGACCGTCTTCGGCCGCCTGGAAATAGCCCATCAGCTCGACGACATCCTGCGGGAAACTGTCGGCGCCGGCCTCGAGATTGCGGCGCAGCGCGCGCGCCGTGCCCATGTCGGTGCCCGGCGCCCGGCCAAGGCCGAGGTCGATGCGGCCGGGATGCAATGCGTTAAGCGTGCCGAACTGCTCGGCGATGACCAGCGGCGAATGGTTGGGCAGCATGATGCCGCCGGCGCCGACGCGTATCGTCCTGGTACCGCCTGCGACGTGGGCAATGACGACAGAGGTGGCGGCGCTGGCGATGCCAGGCATGTTGTGATGCTCGGCCAGCCAATAGCGCCTGTATCCCAGCCGCTCGGCATGGCGGGCGAGATCGAGTGAATTGGCGAGCGATTGCGAAGCGTTGCTGCCTTCGACGATCGGCGACAGGTCGAGAACGGAAAGAGCGGTCATGGGCGGGGATCCTATGGACGGGAGG
>NZ_RZSW01000026.1:0-26553 GCF_003997375.1 Mesorhizobium sp. M5C.F.Ca.IN.020.29.1.1
CGTCATGGTCAATCTGATCTGCGTTTTCGTGATGAGTGCGGAAAGTCGTCTTTAAATGCGGCACATATTATTAATCGTTGTGAACCAATGTGTTAGCGTGTGAAGCATGCCTAAGTAACTATCGTATTCTGGAAGTCAATTTATGGCCGTACTTGGCGCCCTCCCTCCCGACGTTCTCTGTCGACCAATTCGCCAAGCTGATTGGGAAGGAGTGGTCGACTGCCTGTGCCGGGGCTTTCCGGAGCGTGACCGGAGTTACTGGATTCAGGCGCTGACACGTTTGTCGCAACGGCCTGCCGTCGCCGACTTCCCACAATACGGCCTGGCTTTGGAGAAGGCTGATCGGATCGTCGGCGTTGTGCTGACCCTGTATACCCTTTATCCGGGGCAGGAAGGCGACGAAGTCCGCTGTAACCTTTCAAGCTGGTCCGTCGACGCGGAATTCCGTCCCTATGGCGCCAAATTGGTTACGACGCTTCTCAAGCGCAGGGACGTGACCTACACGAATATTTCGCCGGCGCCCGCAACGTTAAAAGCCAACTGGGCGCTCGGCTTTCGCCCCTTCTCCACCGGACAATTTGCCTTCTTGCCGGCTTTTAGTTCGGCGCAGCGGTCATGTCGCGTGCTTGAAGCTCGTCCCGATCTTGCCGAAATGGCGATGCTGCCGGACAGTGAGAGATACATACTCTCGGAACACGCCGCGCTGGGCTGCCTGTCATTGATTTGCATCTGCGACGGAGCAGCGTTTCCTTTCGTATTAATGCCGCGCCGGATATTGCGCGGTCTTATCCCATCCTATCAGGTCATCTATTGCCGCTCCCTCGCGGATTTGAGCCGGTGCGCCGGTGCTGTGGGACGCTTTCTCTTGCGAAGCGGCTTCCTGCTGTGCGTCGTCGACGCCAAGGAGCCGATTGCAGGCCTGTTCGGGTGGTACCGCCCCAACAGGGGGCTGAAGTACTTCAAGGGTCCCAGACCACCCTCGCTCGGAGATCTGACGTTCACCGAGCTTGTGATGTTCGGTCCCTGAACGCCAAGCGCAACGCCGCCCCCGATTTGCAGCAATGCCGATGCCTCTGGCCTATCTATCCGGCGGCCGGGCGGTGTCTCGGCCTATGACTGCAGCCCTGTCGCCTGAGGGGCAAGCTCGATGCGCTCAACGCAGTCAGCCAAGACGCCTCACGCCTCGGCCTGCGACTTCACATAGGCGATATAGCCGCGCACGTCGGCGGCCGGCTCGGCATAGGCTTTGCCGAGCTTCTTCTCGATCGCCGCCATGTACTCCTTCGCCCATTGCGGCAGCGCATAGTCGATGACGGCCAGGAATTCGAGCGTCGCGGCCAGGCGAATGTCGGCGATCGACGGATTCTTGCCGCCGATGAACGGCTTGCCGTTCCTGAAGAAGCTGTGAAAGACCCCCAGCGGCTCGGCTATCGCGGCTATAGCGGCCTTCTGGGCTTCCGACTTCTTGTCGGGATGAGCGTCGCTGTGGCCGACCTCGCCGGCATATTGTGGGAAGTTCAGCGCAGGATAGGTGGCGCGCGCCACATAGGGGTAAAGCGTGCCGATCAGGTAGAACATGGCGCTGTCGATCATTGCCCGCTTGGCCGGCGCCTTGGGATATAATTTCTCCAGCCCATGCTTGTTGGCGAGATACTGCATGATGGCGCAGCTTTCCCACAGGACGCCTCTCGGCAAGCCCTTGTCCTCGATCATCGGCGTCAGATGCGCCGGGTTTCGCGCCATGTACTCAGGCGAGCGTGTGTAGCCCCATACGTCGGTCTCGGAATGGTCGAGCCCGGCCGCGCGCGCAAACACCCGAACGCTCATATTGTTGACGCTCGGCTTCAGCATGCTGAGCGTCAGCCCGGCTTTTTTCGCTGATTTCGCTTTGGCCTTGGCCGCGGGCTTCGCGGATGCCTTGCCTGCAGGTTTTGCGGCGGCTTTCGTTGCCGACCCGGCGGAAGCTTTCGGCGCCTTGGCCGCAGGCTTTGTCGCCTTGGCAGCTGGTTTTGTGGCGGCCTTGACAGCCGGCTTCTTCGCACTTTTCGTTGTCGTCTTTGCCATTATGGTCCTCCCTCGGGTTGCTGTCGTCAGTATGGATTTTTCGGCGCGCGGTCCTCCGACAAGGTCGCGCGGGAGCGCTCGACAAGCGCCTGGATCGCGTCGGCGAGATGCACTTCGGCGATTGCGTAGTCGCCGCGCGCGACGCGAAGCTTATGCGCCTGCATCAGCACGTCGGCATGGGTGAAGCCCGCCGGCGGCTCGAAACGGTAGGAGGCGAGTTCGATCAGCAGGCCGAGCGGATCCTCGAAATAGATCGAGTCCATAAAACCGCGATCCTTGACGCCGCTGTGCTTGATGGCGCGCTCGTCGAGCCGGGAAACCGCCTGCAGGAAAGTGACGCGCGACACTGCAAACGCGATGTGATGGACGCAGCCCGTATCGGTCGGCGTGCGCCCCTTCACCGGCGTGCGGCTCTCATCGGTAAAGATAGTGATCAGCCGGCCGTCACCCGGATCGAAATAGAGGTGGCTTTCGCTGGCCTTGTCGAGATTGGGCTGCTCGAAGATGAAAGGCATGCCAAGCACCCCTTCCCAGAAGTCGATGGAGGTCTGACGCCCGGCGCCGACCAGCGTGATGTGATGGACGCCCTGCGACTGCAATTTCTGCATTTGGCCCTCTCTCCCTGCGCTCTTCTCTTCCCGACGAGCTTCGATCTATTCGTTGCGCGACAAATTCATCTCCGGCGGCGTTCTGCACCTTTGGCCCCTATTTACATGACGCGATGCTAATTCAATTGAGGGGGCCGCGCCAGAAGCGGTGACTGCGGCCGTGACCGACGGCGATGCCAGGTACGCAAACGTTTTGAGATCCTTGGTACGCCCAAGGGGCGTGCTTGTTTCTCGCAAGATCAAGCACTTAGGTTGCCCAACCGGTCGCAGGGCCCCCATTGAAAACATTGCAGCTTTCGCCCCGTTGTCCAACCGGCCTGCCGTCTCGGCCGCTGCTGCCAGCACGTCGGAAAACTGGTCAGAGATGGCGTCTAAAGCCCAGATCGTTGATGCTGCCGGCCGATTGTTTGGGGCCAGAGCAGCGCGCCAGCTGTGGCAGGATCTCGGGCTTCCGCTAGTTGGCAAATCCCCCGGACCCCCTGACTTAAGCTTGCTGCTCTACGTCGCCGCATTCGTCGAGGCGCGCCTGGTCGCAGACTGTCGGGTCGGCATCGCCGCGCGTCAGCTTCACACGGCCTACATCGATTGGGCCGACGAGACGGGCGCGCCGCATCTGTCTCTTACACGGTTCGGATTGCTCATGCCGAGGACCGGCATTCGGCGTGTTGCCGGCCGCATCGTCACCTATGAAGCGCGGTTCAAATGACTGAAACCCCGCACCCCCGCTTTAGGTCAGCGCACTGCCGAAAAGTGGCGGTTTCGTTGTTTTCATTAGCTTTTCCGTCGCGACACTTGCGACAGTTTGCGACAGTCCGCGACAGTTCATACAGCGAAGATAGATCAATAAAATCAAAGTGTTGCGATAGTTCGCGACAGTTTTTGGGGGTCTATACGTAGAGAAAGAGAGTGCGAGATAATTTGTTTTTACGTCATAGGCCTTAAAAACTGTCGCTACTATCGAACCTATTGATAATTAACAATAAAACTATCGCTAAACTATCGCTAAACTATCGAAAAGTGGTGCAGAGGAATAAAAACGATGGGTTGGAGTATTGGAGGTCAGACGACAACCAGCTGCCGGCCCTTTGATGGGAGGCAAGGTCCGAAGGGTCAGGCCTATGCGCGCCGTCAGCCACCCCCCGGTCTAGGGACCGTATCAAAGGGCCCTGACCTATACGGGCCCGGGGGATCCCGGGATTTTTCTAGTAGGCCAATTTGCAGGCGGTACACGCAACACGCGTTCCGATCCGTGCAGCACACATCATGCAACCTGAAGGAGAACGCGAAATGACTGAAAAGACCGTCACCCTGTCCCGCCGCTATGAGGCGCATGGCACCGTCTTCGAAACGGTGAAGGTGCGCGAGCCGCGGTTCAACGACCTGATGCAGTTGGGCGAGCCCTACGAGATGCAGCGCGCCGCCGGCAACAACGTCGTGATCGAGAACGTCGACACGGTCGCCGCCTATGTCCGCCGCTGCATCGTTGATCCAGGCGTCGACATGCTTGGCGAGCTCGGCATCAAAGACGCCAGGGCGGTTCGGGTCGCTGTGCTCGATTTTTTTACGTCTGGCGAGCCAGCAACCGCCTCGCAGCCTTCGAAGTCGGATCCCGCGCCGACGAGCTGATCTTCTTGATCGATTGCGTGAGAGCGTAGCCGGCGACCGCCGGGCCAATAAAGCGCCCGATCGGCATGGCCGACATGGTGCGATTGAGCACGCCTTGCGTCCTGTTGAACGCGATCGACTTCTGATTAATCTGGTTGAGCTTGGCGCCCATCTTGTCGAACGCGCCCATTGGGCCCAGCTTGGCCGAAAGCCGCATCACGGCTTCGATCGTGCGATTGCTCATTTTTGGCTCCTACGGTTGTAGTATTCGACGGCGCGAGCGAACCAGGCGACGACCTCCGACATCGGCATGCCGGCGACATCGGCCGCCCGCATGCCGAACCGGAGGAATTTGCCTCTGTCGAGCGACAGCTCACGCGCATCGGCCTCACGCTTGGCGCGTCACGCGACGAGATGCAGGGCCTGTACCAGGACGTGAACCACTACGCCAAGGCCTATGCCCTACAGTCGGACCAGGTAATGGAAACCGTCGGCGCCTACGCGGCCGCCGGCGCCAGCCTCACCGATATCCGCAACGATCTGGACCTGCTCACCAAGTCGCAGCAGGCGCTCGGCGCGTCGGGCGAGGATGTCGTGAACAGCTGGAACACGGCGCGCCTGTCGCTCGGCTTGACGACCAAGGATGCCGAGAAGTTCTTCTCGATCATCGCGGCCGGCAGCTCGGCCGGCAAATTCGAGGCGCCGGATATGTCGCGCTTCCTTCCCTCGCTGCTGCCTTCGGCGGCCAAGCAGGGGTTCCAGGGGATCGAGGGCGCGCAGCGCATGGTCGGATTCCTCGAGGTGATGGCGAACTATACCGGCACCGTCGGCGAGGCTGCTACGTCGGTTGGCGATTTCCTCGAAAAACTCTCCAGTCCGGACGTCGAAAAGAGGCTTAGCAAGATCAGCGGAAGCTTCCTGAAGCGCATGTCGGCCGCGCGCGAAAACGGCGAGGACATGCTGAAGGTGACGCACGATATCTTGATGGAGGCGACCGGCGGCAAGGCGGACCGGCTGGGCCAGATTTTCGGCGACAAGGAAGCCCGCCAGGCCGCAACCGTTATCCTCGACAAGTATGACGAGATCGTCGCCGCCCAAAGGGAGATTGCGGCGAATGCACCTGGCGTCCTCGATCGCAACAATGCGCAGCTGCTGAAGAACACACAGGCAGGCCTGGACCGGATCAAGGAAACGCTCAGCGAGCTGCAGATTCAGGCCGGTGATTTTGCCGCTTCTCTGGGCGTCGTCGATGGCCTGAAATATATCGTCGACACGCTCGGCTACGCGAACTCGGTCAACGCCGGCCTTGAGAAAAGCGGCGTCCATGGGTTCGCCGCCCGCACGGCCTGGGGAATCACGCACGGTGACGAAGACAAGGATCAGATGGCTCGGATCGGCGGCTACCGCTCCGACGAAGAGCTGCGCGCGGCGGCCGCCTACAAGCAATATGCCGATTCGCGGCGAACGGTCCTGCCACGGGATCCGAGCTTCGGCGCCGGCACAGACGCCAATGGCGTCCCCATTCCGTTGCCGTACGGCGCGCCGACGCCGCTTGGCCCCGTAGTGCGCAGCAATCTCTATCCAGCCCAGCACGGCCGAGGATCTTCCTACCGGCCGGAGAGCGCCTGGTCGCTGCCGCCGGGTGCGGGCGGCGGTTCGCAGCCGGCCGGAGACTGGTTTGCTCCCGTCGGGGCCGAGCTTGAGGACAAGATCGTCAGCGGCGGCCAGCAGGCCGGCAACGAATTTGCAAAGATGATCGCCGGTATGGGCGCGCAGCTCGCGTCCGAGTTCAACGCCAATGTTCGGCCGGTACCGATCGCGCAACAGCCGGCGGCGGTCCGAGCAAACACTGGCCGGTCTGACGCCGGCCGCTTGATGGGGCCGCGCTGAAGGAATGTTCGACGGCGAGTTTCTGTCGCAGCGGTTTCAGAGGATCGGCGAAGAGCACACCGACCTGGTCAGGATCGCGTGCGCCATGGCCGAGATCGACGATCGGGAGGAGCGGCTGTTCCGCAGGCTGATGATCGCCGAAGCAAGCAATCGCATTGCCGAGCTCTGGCAGGAAGTCGCCGCGCACCTGGCGGACGGGCGTGGGGGCGTGGGGGCGAATGCGTAACAGGATTTCGCTTGCCGGTCCGTCGCGGCCGCCGTCAGCGCCAGCGCCCTTACTGCCGGCGTTGAGCATCGCCAGCGCGCAAGCCGCGGCTACGCGCCGCGCCACCGCGCGCGGCCACGCCATGGGCGCCTGGCATCGCGAGAAGGGCGAATGGTGCACGATCTGCGATCGGTGCGGGGAAAGGCTCGAACTGGCCACAGGCGCGCTTAGCGCTGCCGGCGTGGCTGCTGTGAAGGGGCAGGGCGGTATTGCTGGCGCGATGGCAGGCGGCGTCGTGTACGTGCTTGGCAGCGCTTTGGAGCCCTGCCCTCGCTGATCTTTGCGAGGGTTTGCGCTCAAGATATCAAGGGGGAATGGGGCCTTTTTTAGAACTATTCTTCGCTGGGATGCGTCGTTTTGCCGCCGTGAATGATGGTAAAATTGGGCGGGTCGAAGGTGCCTTCACCTGGAACAATCTTCGAATATTGTTCGACACCTTCTGCCACCCGGTTTAGCAAAGATGCCGTCCTGCTATCGCTCTTTGCGCCATTCTCGCGGTGCTTGTTCGCAATGAAGGAAAGCAAGGTCGACCATCCATCGTCGAGCATCGACGTGCGCTTCATCCGGTCAAGCGCGGCGTAGAGCACCGATTCCAGTACCATGATCCTCGCCAGATTTTCGTCGGCGCGCTTTTCCATCGCGTCGACGGCGGCCTGAATGACCGTTTGGGCGTTTCCAGAAAACGTTTGGCGCATTTCGCTCCCGCAAGGGGTGTTGATCCCCTTCTCCCAATGCAATCAGCCACCAAAGCACTGTCCTTGATTCGAGTCGATTCATTCCCATTGGCGATCGCATGGCGGCGCCTTGGAACCGAGAGTGTCCTCGCTGATTTTTGCGAGGGTTTGCGGGCAGGGCTCAGGATTTGAGGGGGGACCAGGGGTAAGGCTTAAAGCTCCTACTCTTTTTTCAGCGCTCTAAGCGCGGCGCCAGCTCTCACCGCCACCTCGGCTTCGTAAACGTCTTTCCGCAAACGCACGCCTGGCCCGTCGCCGTTCTTGTCGATGAAGACGATCCCGGCATTTTCGAGCGCCTCGCGAATGTCGTCAATGGTCCTCGGATAGGGAACTCGTTTCCCCGTCTCGAACGTAGCGATTGTCGCAGTCGCAACACGGGATGCCTCGGCCAGCTGGTCCTGTGACCAAGCGATCAATGCTCGCGCTGCCCTACACTGTGCCGGAGAGATTGTCAATTTCATGCAGCCTTGAATGAAAACAATTGACTTGTGATTTCCTTCAGAGTTATAGGAAAAATGTAACTTGGATGCAAGGGGAGAACTCTCAAATGCCGAACGCACTCGTTCGGGCAGCCGCCGAAGGCTTGCCCTCGATCAGCCGCCGCCAAGTCCTTAGCTTGGCTGCATCGTCAGCCGCCGCCACTACTTTGGCGACTATTTCGCTGGCGCAACCCGCCGAACATCCCGACATCGATCTGCTCTGGCTCGATCAGGAAATGGCGGAAGCCGAGGCGCAGATGAATGGCGCTAACAAGGCCTGCGAGCGGGTCGGCAGGAAGGCCGACAAGCTCTTTCCGCCGCGGCCTGCGAACTGGGAGGAACCGACTATGCCGGGCCACCTTCATGAAATGTACGCCGGCATGCTGGTTCGCGACTTAGCATTTCCAGAGAAATGGCCGGCGCCCCTGCGCGCCTGGCAGAAGGCGATCGACGAACGGCGGGCGGCATACAGAGCTTTGCAGGAGGCGCACCAAGACAAAGTGGATGGGATATACCGCGAGGCCGGCATCGATGCCGCAGAAGCCGCCTACAGCGCGCGCTCCGCCGAGTTCTTCAGGGTCGGCCATCGGATCTTGGCCATGCCGGCGGCAACGTTGGAGGGGATCCTGGTCAAGCTCCGGGCGGCCGACAAAATTGCCGCTGAGAAAGAGGCTTTGATTTCGATCGCCGCCGATATCAGGCGCCTGGCAGGGGAGGCGGCGTGATGGGCAAAACCGACGCAAAGCTCTTGCGGCGCGAGGCCGCGTTCAATGCCGCCGACGATCGACGGAAGGACGCCACCGCGAGGACGGCGGAACTCGAGGAGGAAGTGGATCGTCTCATGTCGCTTGTTCGCAAGGCGGAAGACAAGGAGGCCAACAAGGCTGCGGCGACCGCCCGAGCGTTCGATCGCGTCATGCAGACGCGGGCGAAAAGTTTCGCGGGTCTGCTCGCGAAGGTGAGGGTCAGAGCACGCTGGAACACCGATGACGAGGAAAGCGAGATTACGATCCTGAAGAGCCTTGTCGCCGACATTGAGGCGATGGGCGGCGATCTCCCCAGGCGTGCCCAATAATCGTGCTTGACGAAGATGCATCTTGTCGCATACAAAATGTCAGCCATACATTTTGTCAGAGACAGGATATCCCAAAAATGATCAGTCGCGCCCAATTCTTCGTCCTGACCAAACTCGATTCCGACGGCCTGTCGGCGCTCAAGCGTCGTAACCAGTTGCCGGTGATCAACGCCGCCGATCGCGAATACTCGCCATTCGAAGCGTTCGCCTATCTGATCGCCGAGAGGCTTGTCGATGCGCCCGACGGCCACGGCATGAACCGGTCCATGGCAGCAGAGATCGTCCGGGACGCCGCGTCCCTCATCGCTCGCAGGGGTCCGGACATTGAGGCAAGCGCTCCGATGTTTCGATACGGCGACGGGTCCGCTGATCACTATGCCGGGCGGTTGCATGTGGCGACCGAACAGTTTTCCCGGTCCGATGCTTTCGTCGGAACCAAGGCCGAGCTTGCGGAGACGCTTGCGGGCGCTGGTACGGTGTTCGGCGTCAACGTGACGAACATCACCGCGTCCTTCGTCCTTCTGCAACGTCGGGCCGCTGGCGAGGGGATCGACATTTCCGGCATGTGGCCCGACCCAGCGTCGCTGCCAACCGCCGAAGATCGTGTCCAGCGGATTGCCGCGAATTGGCGGGCTGCGATCACCAAGACCAACAATGATCGCGGCTTCGGCGAGGAGTAAACACATGGCCGACATTTATCAGAACGGCGAATTGATCCTGCACGGACCGGTCGCTGGCGATTTCTTCGGTCCTAACGCTTTCACCTCGCATGATGTCATTGCCGCCATGGCCCAGCACGGCAGCAAGCCGCTCACGGTGCGGCTGAACTGCCCGGGCGGCGATGCCTTCGACGGCATCGGCATTTACAACGCGCTTGCGCGCCATAAGGCCGGCGTCAGCGTCGTCGTCGAAGGCCTGGCCGCGTCGGCCGGTTCGCTGATCGCTATGGCCGGCAGCGAAATCACTATGTGCGCTGGCAGCATGATGATGTTGCACGAGGCCCATGGCGTCACGGTAGGGCCGGCTTCGGCGCAGCTCAAGCAGGCCGAACTTCTCGACCGCCTGAGTGGCGAATACGCCAGCATCTATGCGGCGCGGGCTGGGGCGGCGCCGGATGCCGTGCGCGCCTCGATGAAGGACGAGATCTGGTTCACGGCCGAAGAAGCCGTCGAGGCCGGCTACGCGACCAAGGTCGACAAGGCGAAAGCGAAGTCATTCGCCGCCTTCGATTACCGCGCCTACGCCAAGGCGCCGGAAGCGCTCAAGGCGCTAGCGCTCAAGAACAACTGGACGGCCGGCGAGAGGCCGCTGTCGGCCTCGGCCGAGAAGGATCGCGCCGACAGGCTGCAGGCTGAGCTCGACGCATTGAAGGCGTCCAGCCAAACCGAAAAAAACCGCCAAGAGCAGGCATCGGCCTATGAAGCCAGACGCCTGGCCGACATGCGAGTGCCCATGTCCGGACTGGCGCAGCCTGGCAATCGCGGCAGTCGCAGCGGGCCCACGACCTGGAATGACTTCCTCCCAAAGTAAGGACTAGAATCGATGAGCGCAGCTCCCAAACCCAATCCCGCCGATCTTTTCGATCCGTTGGCAATCGCTATGTTGAACCGGCACTCGCCGGGTATCGTCCGCGCCGCCTTCGGCGATGCCGTATCGCGTGCACATCCTGGCATGGGTCTTCGCGATGCGGCGGCTGCGGTCGCCTCGAAGACCGGAGGGCGCAACGAAATCCGCGCCATGATGACGACGGACGACTTTCTGAAAATCCTGTCGGACACTGTCTCTGTCTCTGCTCTGGCGGCGCAGATCATCAACTACCCCGAGATCCTGCGCATCTCTCACGAGACGACCTATGAAGATTTTCGCGAGAAGGAGAGCGTCCAGGGCGGTCTGTTCCCCGAACTGCTCCCGCCTGGTGAGGGCGGAGAGGTGCAGTACGGGACGATCGGGGAACGCAAGGAAAAGACCTTTGCTGTCATTCGCTCGCGGATGATCGAGATCACAACCGAAGCGCTGGTCAACGACAATCTCGGCTTACTGGTGCAGCCGGCGCTTCGCATCGGCGAAACCGTGCTCGATGGCAAAGCGCGTGTGATCGTCAACCGGATCGAATCGAACCCGGTGCTGTCCGATGGCGTCGCCGTGTTCCACGCCAGTCACGGCAACCTGGCTGGGGCCGGTGCAGTGCTGGATGTGACGACGCTTTCGGCGGGGCGGCTCGCCATGCGCCGGCAGAAGGACCTGGACGGCCTGCGCGATATCGGCGTCAATCCGTCCTTCCTGGTCATTCCTCCCGAGCTGGAAACCTCGGCCGAGCAGCTGCTCGCCGCGATCACCGCAACCTCGGTCGACGATGTCAACCCGTTCTCGGGCAAGCTGACGCCGGTCGTCGAACATCGGCTCGCCGATCCGAAGGCTTGGTATCTATTCGCCCGGCCGGAGCGGCAGATGAGCCTCGAGCATGGCACCGTCAACGGCATGGACGATCCGGAAGTGCGCACGGAGGCGCCGATCAACAGGCACGCTGTCATCACCCGCGTTTCCACTGCCTTCGGCGCGGGCTGGATCGACTATCGCGGCGCTTACAAGAACGCCGGTCCGGCGTAAAATCAGGAGAAGCTGACATGAGAAACCTTGTCCAGGATGGCCACACGGTGCCGCTGACTGCGCCCGTCGACCGTGCGCCCGGAGATATCGTTTGCGTAGGCAGTATCGTCGGCATCGCCGTCGGCGCGGCGGCCAGCGGCCAAATTGTGCAGACGCGGCTTGAAGGCGTGTTCAAGGACCTGCCGCTGAAGAGCGGTGATGTCTTTGCCGCCGGCACGCTCGCCTACTATGTGGTTGCCGACGACGAGCTGACGACCACGGCCGGCACCAACAAGAAATTTGGGGTCGCGCTTGGTGGCGGTCAGTTCAGGCTCAACGGATCATTTTAGGAGATTTGCCGGGGCCCTTGTGGTGGGGCGCGCGGCTCGCCCTCGACGTTGATCCTGCCCGGCGGATGGTTTCACAGGATCGACTGAGGCCGCAATGAGAAGGACTGCCGCGCGCGGATGTACCGCGCGGCAGACCAAAGCGGATGCAGCTGTGTCGACAGGTCTCCTCCCGGCTGCATCCGCGACCCTTTTTCACCAGGTCGGAAGCTCGCCCCCTATGGCTAATAGATCTGCTCTCATAACCCAAGCAGACGCGACGCGCCTTTTTAAGGCTGCAAAGCTCGCTGGCTATGATCGAGCCAAGTTTGTTTCCTATCCCGATGGCCGCGTCGAGGTGCAGGTTGAAACCACGCGCCGTGGGGCGCAGAGTGGCGATGACGCCAGCGAATGGGACGATGTCCTTTCATGAAACGCCGCGCGGCTAACCCATTCCCCGGCGTCTCGCCGGCCCCCGATCGCCACGGCAAAATGCGTTGGCGCTTCCGGAAAAAGGGCGTGCCGCAGACCTACCTGCCGGGCGAATACGGCTCGATCGAATTCCGCAAGGCCTATGAGGCCGCGCTGCATGGATCCCGCGCGGCCGCGATGCCTTCCAGGCACCAATACGGCACATTCGATTGGCTGATTGAGCACTACAAGCGCTCGCCGAAGTGGAAGAAGCTTCGACCGATCTCGCAGTACAATCTCGGCAAGGACTTTGATCGCTTCAGCAAGGCCTATGGCAAGCGGCGTGTCGCTACTTTGCGGACAGAGCACGTCGAGGCGATCATCGGCAAGAAAGCCGACACGCCGTCGGCGGCGAATCACTTGCTGAAACTGCTTCGCAGGCTCTGCCGTTTTGCCATGCGCAAGAAGCTGATCGCCGTCGATCCGACACTCGACGTTGAACGCTATGCCGAAAACCCAGACGGTTTCCATACTTGGACCGAAGATGAGATAAGCCAATTCGAGGCGCATCATGGCGTCGCTTCCAAGGCGGTCCTCGCACTTCGGCTGATCCTCAATTCCGGCGCGGCCAGGCAAGACGTCGTCAAGCTGGGGCGTCAGAGCGTGCGCCACGGACGCATCGCCTATCGCCGCGGCAAAACCGGCGGCGACGTGGACTTGCCCATCCTCGAGGAGCTCGAGGCTGTCCTGGCGCTAGTTCCTGGCGATCGGTTGCTGTTCCTGACACACACGGGCGATCGCCCCTATAAGCCGACCACTTTCGGCAACTGGTTTCACGATCAGTGCGTCGATGCCGACCTGCCTCATTGTTCGTCCCACGGCCTGCGGAAAGCTGGCGCCACGCGCCTTGGCGATGCCGGCGCAAGCGAGCTGGAGATCATGGCCTTCCTAGGCCATCGCACGCCAGACGAGGCGCGGACCTACGTGAAGAAATTCAACCGGAAGCGCCTCGGCGACACCGCCATGGAGAAGGTGTCCAGGGCAAAAAGAGAACAGGATTTGTCCAACCCGGTAGAAAAGTTGGACATTCACCGCCGTAAGGCTTTGAACGAAAAGGGAAATTAGATGAAGGTGGTACGCCCAAGGGGAATCGAACCCCTGTTCCCGCCGTGAGAGGGCGGTGTCCTGACCGCTAGACGATGGGCGCGTTCAAGAACCGGCGATATAGGCTGACGGCTGGGAAAAAGCAACTGGCCTTCGGACAGTCGATGATGCTGGAAAAATATCCGTTGCAATCCTATCGTTTTGGCTCGATCAGGTCCCAGAGATTTCCATGGAGATCGGCGAAAACCGCCACCGTGCCGTAGGCCTCGTGGCGAGGTGCCTCACGGAATTCGACGCCCTTTTCGAGCATTGCCGTGTGGTCGCGGACAAAATCGTCGGTTTCAAGAAACAAAAAGACGCGGCCGCCGGCCTGGTTGCCGATGCGGCTTGTTTGCGCATCATCGGCCGCTTCGGCCAGAAGCAGCCGCGCGCCTTGTCCATTGGCCGGCGCCACCGTGACCCAGCGCTTGCCGCCGCCAAGATCGACGTCTTCGATGAGCAAAAAGCCCAGCTTGCCGACGTACCAGGAGATCGCCTCGTCATAGTTTCTGACCACGAGCGCGACCGTGGCCACACGGCGATGTCCGACGAATCCAGTCATTTGTTACGGATCGAAAAGCGACCGACAATGCGGCGCTCAGTGATGTCGTAGACAAAGATGGCGCGGCTGCCGTCGGCAAGTTCCGCATCAATCGAGACGCGGTTGCCGGAGAGCGACTGGCTGATGACCTTGGCGCCGACCGGCAGCACGACGTCGCCGGTCAGCGGCTCGCCGGCCGGCACCTGGATGTCGCCGGCAAGTGATGGGGCTGTAGGTGGCGCGGTGCGCGTTTTGTAGACAAGGGCCGCGATCACCACCATAAGGGCGAGAAACAGCAGGCCGAGATTGATGGCGACGAAGCGGACGAGCTTCTTGCGCACCTTTTCAACCTCGGGGTCGAGCGGCTTTTCCTCGTCTTCGTCGGCAGCAGCCATGGCAAAACATTCCGGAGCGATTTCGATGAGCGCTCATAACGAAGAGGCCCCCATATTGATAGAGGATGGATTGATAGGGAATGGATTGATGGAGGGCGGATCACCAGACGGTAGATCGCCAAACGGGGGATCGATCGTGCTGGAAGCGGGTCCCGATGCGGCCGGCCAGCGCCTCGACCAGTGGCTGGCGGGCAAGCTCGGCCCGGACATGTCGCGCAGCCGGGTCCAGATGCTGATCAGACAGGGCGCCGTCAAGGTCGGCGGCCAGCAAGTCAACGAGACCAAACGCAAGATGGCGGCCGGTGACCGCGTATCGGTCGATATGCCGGAGCCGGAGCCGGCGGAGCCGCAAGGCGAGAACATCGCGCTCGACGTCCTCTATGAAGACAATGAATTGATCGTCATCAACAAGCCGCCTGGGCTTGTCGTCCATCCCGGCGCCGGCAACTGGACCGGCACGCTGGTCAACGCGCTGATCCACCATTGCGGCGACAGTCTTTCCGGCATCGGAGGTGTGCGGCGGCCGGGCATCGTCCATCGCCTGGACAAGGAGACCAGTGGCGTCATGGTCGTCGCCAAGACCGATCGCGCCCATAAGTCATTGTCGGAGGCCTTTGCCGATCATGGCCTGACCGGCGATCTCAAACGCGCCTACCTGGCGCTGGTCTGGGGCATACCGATGAGACCGACAGGCACGGTCGACGAGCCGCTCGGCCGCGCCGTCGACCGCGTGCGCCGCGCCGTGGTGCCGGAGGGCCGCGACGATGCCCGCCACGCCGTCACCCACTTCACTGTGATCGAGCGCTTTGGCGAGCAGCAAAAGCAATTTGCCTCGGCAAGTCTGGTCGAATGCCGGCTCGAGACCGGCCGCACCCATCAGATCCGTGTCCATATGGCCCATATCGGCCATCCGGTCGTCGGCGACCCCGATTACGGCCAAGCCTTTCGCACCAAGGCGAACCGGCTGCCCGAGCCGCTGAAGGGCCGGGTGAAGGCATTTCCGCGACAGGCGTTGCATGCCCGCCTCCTTGAATTTCGGCATCCAACGACCCATTTAACGATGAGGTTCGAGGCGCCTGTACCGAGGGATATGGAGGAACTCGTCGACGGCTTTCGCAAACTCTGAACCGCCTTCCATCCATTCAAAACCTGATCGGCAAAAACCTGACCGGCGTTGTTCACTTTAGCGTGACACACTGTTTCGTGTTGAACCAATGCTGTCCTTTCTGGTTTTGTTCCTATATACACCGGTTGTCGCGAACGAGCCTTTGGCGTTCGCGATATATGCCCGCCGCGTTTCGGGGGCACCACTCCAAGAGAGAGGGGCGCTATCATGGCCCAGTCATTACCCAGTATCGTTTCCGGCGAAGGCGGCCTCAGCCGCTACCTGGAAGAAATCCGTCGCTTTCCGATGCTTCAGCCGCAGGAAGAGTACATGCTCGCCAAGCGTTACGCCGAGCATGAGGACACCACGGCTGCACACAAGCTCGTCACCAGCCATCTTAGGCTCGTCGCCAAGATCGCCATGGGCTATCGCGGCTACGGCCTGCCGATCGGCGAGGTGATCTCGGAAGGCAATGTCGGCCTGATGCAGGCCGTCAAGAAATTCGAACCGGAGCGCGGCTTCCGGCTCGCCACTTATGCCATGTGGTGGATCAAGGCCTCGATCCAGGAATACATCCTGCGCTCGTGGAGCCTGGTCAAGATGGGCACGACCGCCAACCAGAAGCGCCTATTCTTCAACCTGCGCAAGGTGAAAGGCAAGATCCAGGCGCTCGACGACGGCGATTTGAAGCCCGACCAGATCACCGAGATCGCCACCCGCCTCAACGTGTCCGAGGCCGAGGTGGTGTCGATGAACCGCCGCCTGTCGGGCGATGCCTCGCTCAACGCACCGATCCGGGCGAGCGAAGGCGAGTCCGGTGAGTGGCAGGACTGGCTGGTCGACGACCACGAAAGCCAGGAAGAGGCGCTAATCGAGCAGGACGAGCTGGAAAACCGGCGCGGCATGCTGTCGGGCGCTCTTGCCGTGCTCAACGAGCGCGAGCGGCGCATCTTCGAGGCGCGCCGCTTGGCCGAGGAGCCGCTGACGCTGGAAGAACTGTCGGCCGAATTCGACATCAGCCGCGAGCGCGTGCGCCAGATCGAGGTGCGCGCCTTCGAGAAGGTGCAGGACGCAGTCAAGGCCGCGGCCAAGCGCCAGATGCAGGCGCTGCGCACCATCGAGGCGCAGCCGGCAGCGTAACGCTCCGACGGAAAAATAACGGCGGCGTCAGGTAACTGGCGCCGCCTTTTTTATGGGGTCCTCCGACTGCCGGGAGATTGTCCCTTGGTGTCATGTTCTAGCTGGGGTTGCCGGTTCCGCCTCACCTGCGCGGACGCACAATCCGTCACGATAAACCGCTCAATCATCGGTGCAATCAGCCTGGCCGGCTCATAGCGGCAATATAGCAATTTTCCCCAAGACCTGGAAACCGCAACGCTGCAAATTGTGGCGGCAATGTTCCGGCGCCGACACGGGCTTCCGCGCTTGCGGCGGGCCGGCACGACAATGGGCCGCCGGGCTGCGCTGGGCAGTTGAGCTCGCCTATTGGAAACCAAAGGCAGTATGACAATGACGACTTCTCCGTTTCTCACCGCCCTCGGATCCGAAGGTCCCCCAGCCGACCGAGCGAAAGACATGGACCTGTATGGATGGCTAATTGGAAGCTGGGAAATGGACTCGGTCCACTACCTCCACGACGGCACAATCCAGAAATACAATGGAGAATGCCATTTTGGCTGGGTGCTCGAAGGCCGCGCGATTCAGGACGTTTGGATCAGGCCCAAGCGCCCTGCGCCGTCCACGATGTATGGGACGACTTTGCGCATCTTCGATCCTGGGATCGAGGGATGGCACATCGTATGGAACGACCCGCTCAACCGAGATCACTCACGCCAGATCGGGCGGGCCGAGGGAAAAGACATTGTCCAGCTCGGCAATGACTCGCGCGGTCTGAAAACTCGATGGCGTTTCACTGAGATCACTGCCAACAGCTTCCATTGGATCGGCGAGGAAATATCTTTCGAGAGCGATCCTTGGCAAATCACGTATGAACATTTAGCCCGCCGAACAAAACCCTGAAGCTAGAGTAGCTGGCGTCTGCGCCGCTCCTCCTCCGGCTGCCGACACTTTCTCCCCGTATAGCGACGGGAAGAAGAGGCAGATCGCACCGCCGGCACTCTTTTTGTAACGTCGAAAATTGGCGAAATCGTCAGCGAAAGCCTCCTTCTCCCCGTATACGGGGAGAAGTGCCCGGCAGGGCGATGAGGCCGGGGCCGAATTTAAAATAGAGTTGTAGTGCCAGCGACCCATCTCATCACAAGCAATCGAGCGGAAATTTCAAATACCGGCGGCCGTTGGATTCCGGTTCCGGCAAGCGCCCGCCATTCATGTTGACCTGCAGCGCGTGCAGGATCAGCCTCGGCATCGGCAGCGTCCTGTCGCGTGCCTCGCGCAACGCCACGAAATCGGCCTCTGTCCTGCAGGCGGCAACATGGGTGTTCTTGGATTTCTGTTCCGCAACAGTGCTCTCCCACAAGGGTTCGCGCCCCTCCGCCTGGTAGTCATGACCGACGAACAGACGTGTCTCGTCCGGTAGCGCGAGGATATCCTGGATCGAGCGCCAGAGTCGCGCGGCACTGCCGCCGGGAAAATCCGCTCTTGCCGTGCCGCTGTCCGGCATGAACAGCGTGTCATGGATGAAAGCGGCGTCGCCGATCACATAGGTAATCGAGGCCAGTGTGTGGCCCGGCGAAAAAAGCACCTTTGCCGGAATGCCGCCGACCGAAAAGGTCTCGCCGTCGGCAAACAGCCTGTTCCACTGCGATCCGTCGGCAGGAAAATCCGGCCAGTTGTAGATCGCTTTCCACAATTTCTGGACGTCGATAATCTTGTCGCCGATCGCCGTAGGCGCTCCTGTCTTCTCGTTGAGATAGTGCGCCGCCGAGAAATGGTCGGCGTGGGGATGCGTGTCGAGAATCCATTCGACGACCAGCCGTTGATCTCTAATGAATTCGAGCATCGCGTCGGCATTCTTCGACGCCGTGGCGCCGGATTTCTCATCGAAATCAAGAACGGGATCGATGATTGCGCATCGTCGCGTCTGTGGGTCGGCGACGACATACTGGATGGAGCCGCTCGGCTTGTCGTAAAAGCCTGCCACCTGCAGCTTGGCCGATGTCGCGTCCAATCTCGGCTCCCTCAACGCCCACCCGGCAGGAATGGTTTTCCCTACCGGGGTAAAAGAAGAGCATGGTCGTTCGCCAGCGCCACCCCGTCAAGCACCGCATGCTTGGCCGAGGCAAAAAGGCCGAAAATCCTTCCGTGCCGTCCTGGCCGTTCAGGCTGAGGGCTGCTTGGTCTTCCGGAGATACGGCAGGATCGTCTCGTAGGCGCCGAAACGCTTGATCGCGTCCTCATTGGAAACGGCGGCGGTGATGATGACGTCCTCGCCCTGCTTCCAGTTCGCCGGCGTCGCCACCTGGTGCTTGGCAGTCAGTTGCATGGAATCGATCGCACGCAGGATCTCATCGAAGTTGCGGCCGGTCGTCATCGGATAGGTGAGAACCAGCTTGATCTTCTTGTCGGGGCCGATGACGTAGACCGAACGCACCGTCGCGTTGTCGGCGGGCGTGCGCCCTTCCGAGGTTTCGCCGGCACCGGCCGGCAGCATCTCGTAAAGCTTGGCGACCTTGAGGTCCTTGTCGCCGATCAGCGGGTAGTTCACCGATTGGCCGGTCGCCTTCTTGATATCATCCTGCCATTTGCCATGGCTTTCGACCGGATCGACGGAAATGCCGATGATCTTGACGTCGCGCTTCTTGAACTCGCCTTCCAGGCCGGCCATCGTGCCGAGCTCGGTCGTGCAGACCGGCGTGAAATTCTTCGGATGGCTGAAAAGCACCGCCCAGCCGTCACCGATCCATTCGTGGAAGTTGATCGTCCCTTGCGTGGTTTCCGCCGTGAAATCCGGCGCGATATCGTTGATACGAAGGCTCATGACGTGTCCCTACCCTGTGATTGCAGCCGGCATTGACCGGCGTTGCTTTTGCCTTTCTACCACTCCCGCGTCATCCTTCAAACGCCTGTTGCACCCGGTCGAGGCCGGCGGCGAAAAATTTTCATTGCTTCTCGGCAAATGCAGCTGGAATTTTCGCTGCGCTGGCTCAGGCCTTGTTCACCGCCAGCGTCGTCGCCAGATCTTCCATGCGCTGGGCGAGCGCGCCAAGCGCTTGGGTCAGCACCGAATCGTTCTTGTCGGCCTTGGTCAACGCGTCGTCACGCGTCTTGCGCAGCGTCAGCACTTCGCTTTCCATGCCCTTGACGCGTTTTTGCAGTTCCGAAAGCTCGTCCATGACCATGATGCCGGCCATCACGGTCAGCCGCTGGTCGCCGATCTCGCCGAATGAGTCTTTCAGATGCGAGACATAGCGGTCGAAGCGCTCGGCAAGGTCGATCAGATGCTCTTCCTGGCCCTCGTCGCAAGCCATGCGATACTGCTTGCCGTCGATGGAAACCGTGACTTGTGCCATTGGCCTACCTGTCCAGTCCCTATCTGTCCAACACGGCGCGGATGGTTTCCATGGCGGTCACCAGCCGACGCGACACTTCCTTGTTGGCGTCTTCCAGCCGTTCGGCGCGCGCTTCGGAATTGTCGAGTTCCTGCGCCAGCCGCGAGCGATCGGCGTTCATGCGCTGCACCTCCGCCTCGGCTTCCGTATAGTCGCGCTCGTGCTCGAGCTTGGCCGCGACGGCATTTTCCAGCCCCTCGATGGCCTTACCCAGCCTCGCGATGACTTCTTTGAGTGTCGTTTCCCCGGTCATGGCTTTCGTCCTGCGCCCTGCCCATCACCGAATCATCCACGTTCAGAACGCGTTATGTCTGAAACATTACCCGCCGTGTGAAGCCAACGTCAATAAAGCTCTCGCGGCTGTCCCCTGCTAACGCTAATGTACAGCCCCCAAGGCCCTTCTGGCGCCGTCACAAGACCGGCAAAAGCGCCGGTTTATTGACTAACAAGATCGGCGAAAGCGCGCCGGTTTGTTGACTAAAAAGCCGCGCCTGCTATGTGTCGCGCACGCTTTTCAAGGGCGCTCCCAAGGCCCCAACCCCCCACACTGGAGGAAGCATGACCTCGCGTGAACAACATGACCGGATGGCCAATGCGATCCGTTTTCTTTCCATGGACGCCGTCGAGAAGGCCCAGTCCGGCCACCCCGGCCTGCCAATGGGCTGCGCCGACGTTGCCACGGTGCTGTTCACGCGTTTCCTGAAATACGATCCGAAGAACCCGCACTGGCCCGATCGAGACCGTTTCATTCTGTCGGCCGGCCACGGTTCGATGCTGCTCTATTCGCTGCTCTATCTGACCGGCTATGAAGACATCACCCTCGACCAGATCAAGCATTTCCGCCAGTTGGGATCGAGGACGGCGGGTCATCCCGAATATGGCCATGCCGCCGGCATCGAGACGACGACCGGCCCGCTCGGCCAGGGGCTTGCCAATTCGGTCGGCTTCGCACTCGGCGAGCGCATCATGAATGCCGCTTTCGGCAACGACCTCGTCGACCATTACACCTATGTGCTGGCCGGCGACGGCTGCTTGATGGAAGGCGTCTCCCAGGAAGCCATCGCACTTGCCGGGCATCTCAAGCTGAACAAGCTGATCGTCTTCTGGGACAACAATAACATCTCGATCGACGGCCCGGTGTCGCTGGCCGACAACACCGATCAGGTCGCCCGGTTCCAGGCGTCCGGCTGGAACGCCAGCCACATCGACGGCCAGGACCCGGAAGCGATCGCCTATGCTATCGAGGCGGCGCGCCATTCCGACAAACCGACGATGATCGCCTGCAAGACCACGATTGGCTTCGGCGCGCCGACCAAGGCGGGTACCAACAAGGCGCACGGTTCTCCGCTCGGCGCAGAGGAAATCGCCGGCGCCAGGAAGTTCTTCGGCTGGGACTATCCGCCCTTCGAGGTGCCTGCCGACATCCTCAATGCCTGGCGCGACGCCGGCAAGACGGGTGTCAAGGCACGCACCGGCTGGGAAGGCCGCCTTGCCGAGGCCGACGCCCAGTTGCGCAGCGAATTCGAGCGCCGCATCAGTGGCACGTTGCCAGCGAATTTCGAGGCCGTCCTCACCGACTACAAGAAGAAACTCGCCGCAGACAAACCGAAGGTCGCCACCCGCAAATCGTCGGAAATGGCGCTCGAGATCATCAACGGCGCGGTGCCGGAAACGATCGGCGGCTCGGCCGACCTGACTGGCTCGAACAACACCAAGACCAGCCAGACCAAGAACATCACATCAGACGATTACGGCCAGCGCTACGTTCACTACGGCATCCGCGAGCACGGCATGGCGGCCGCCCTCAACGGGCTGACGCTGCATGGCGGCCTCATCGCCTATGGCGGCACGTTCATGTGTTTCTCCGACTACGCCCGTCCGGCGATGCGGCTTGCCTCGCTGATGGGCATCCGCTCGATCTTCGTCATGACCCATGATTCCATCGGCCTCGGCGAAGACGGCCCGACCCATCAACCGGTGGAGCATCTGGCCGCACTGCGCGCCATCCCGAACCACAATGTCTTCCGTCCGGCCGACGCGGTCGAGACCGCCGAATGCTGGCAGCTGGCCATCGAGCAGGAAAAGACGCCTTCGACGCTGGCGCTGACCCGGCAGAACCTGCCGACCGTGCGCAACGACTTTGTTGCGGAAAACCTCAGCCGCCAGGGCGCCTATGAGTTGGCTGGCGCCAATGGCGATGCGGCGGTGACGATCTTCGCTTCGGGCTCCGAGGTCGGAATCGCGCTGGCGGCGCGCGAGGCGCTGGAAAAGCAGGGCCATCCGACCCGCGTCGTCTCGGTGCCGTGCTTCGAATTGTTCGACAAGCAGAGCGCCGACTATCGCAAGAAGACGATCGGCAACGCGCCGATCAAGATCGCGATCGAAGCCGGCATCCGCCAAGGCTGGGATTATTTCATTGGCACCGACGGCGTCTTCATCGGCATGACCGGCTTCGGCGCCTCTGGCACGATCGAACAGCTCTATCCGCATTTCGGCATCACCGCCGAAGCGACGGTGAAGGCGGCGGAAGCCCGCCTGCACGGCGAGTAAAGCCAGGCGCCCGCGAAACCGCGCATAATGGTTTTGCGGGCAGCCTCCGTCTGTGGACTTAAATCCAACCCATCGACGGCTGGATTCTTTGCCAGCCCGCCGTTATGAAGCTGCGGACTTGATCTTCGGCCTCCAACTCCCAGGGAGAGAAAAATGACCGTCAGAGTTGCCATCAACGGATTCGGCCGCATCGGCCGCAACATCCTGCGCGCCATCCACGAATCCGGCCGCAAGGACATCGACGTTGTCGCCGTCAACGACCTCGGCCCGGTCGAAACCAACGCGCATCTGCTACGCTTCGACAGCGTGCATGGCCGCTTCCCGCATGAAGTGACGGTTGACGGTGACCAGATCACCGTCGGCACCGAAAAATTCAAGGTCACCGCGATCAAGGACCCGACGCAGTTGCCGTGGAAGGAGCTCGGCATCGATATTGCGCTCGAATGCACCGGCATCTTCACCGCCCGCGACAAGGCCGCCGCGCATCTGACCGCCGGCGCCAAGCGCGTCCTCGTCTCGGCGCCGGCGGAGGGCGCCGACCTCACTGTCGTCTATGGCATCAACCATGACAAGCTGACCAAGGATCACATCGTCATCTCGAACGCCTCCTGCACTACCAACTGCCTGGCACCGCTGGCAGCCGTGCTGCATGAGGCCGTCGGCATCGAGAAGGGCATGATGACGACGATCCACTCTTACACCGGCGACCAGCCGACGCTGGACACCATGCATAAGGATCTCTACCGCGCCCGCGCCGCGGCCCTGTCGCAGATCCCGACTTCGACCGGTGCGGCCAAGGCGATCGGCCTGGTGCTGCCCGATCTCAAGGGCAAGCTCGACGGCATCTCCATTCGCGTGCCGACCCCGAACGTCTCGGTTGTCGATTTCAAGTTCATCGCCAAACGGCCGACGACCGTGCAGGAGATCAACGAGGCGGTGATCGCCGCGTCCAACGGCAAGCTGAAGGGCATCCTCGCCGTTACCCATCACCCGAACGTGTCGATCGACTTCAACCACGATCCGCATTCCTCGATCATGGCGCTCGACCAGACCAAGGTCATGGACGGCAACTTCGTTTCGGTGCTGTCCTGGTACGATAATGAATGGGGTTTTTCCAACCGCATGGCCGACACCGCAGTCGCCTTCGGCAAGACCATCGCCTGATCGCAGAACCATCTTCTCGCGACTTCGAAAACGCCCGGCTCTGTCCGGGCGTTTTCATGAGAGCGCCCAGCGCCTTCTGGATGCGCAAACGACGCTCTAACGGTTTGTTTGGCAAGACAGCGCCTAGAACACCAAAACACTCAATAATCAGCGGCATAGGGCAAAAAACCACCCTCACGCCTTGCACCGGTCATGTCTTCGCCTCACTCTCCCGTAAAGCGAGAGGAACACGAATTCGAGGGGCAATTGGCGGATGGAGCATGCGATCTATCTCGTGACGCTGGTCGGCGCCGCACTGGTCGTCGCCGCCGCGTTTTCGAGCCTGATCGCCTTCCGCTTCGGCGCCCCTCTCTTGCTGCTGTTTCTCTGCATTGGCCTGGCCACGGGAACCGACGGCCTCGGCATCCAATTCGACAATGCGCGGCTGGCTTATTTTGCCGGCTCACTGGCGCTGGCGGTCATCCTGTTCGATTCCGGTTTCGGCACGCCGCTCAACGCCTTGCGCCAGGCGGCCGGACCGGCACTGTCGCTGGCGACCATCGGCGTCCTTTTGACCACTGGCCTGTTCGGCGTCGTCGCCTATTATCTGCTCGATCTCAGCTGGCTGGAATCCTTCCTGCTCGGGGCTGCTGTCGCCTCGACCGACGCGGCAGCAGTGTTCTTCCTGTTGCGCGCCGGCGAGATCAATTTGCGCGAACGCGTGCGTTCCACGCTCGAGGTGGAATCCGGCACCAATGACCCAATCGCCATCTTCCTGACCATCAGCCTGGTCGAGATCATCGCCGCCAACGCCAGTCCCGAGGCCAGGGTGCTGGTTACGGATCTCGTCCTCGGCTTCCTTCTCAATATGGGGCTTGGCGCCATCGTCGGCATTTTCGGCGGCCTCGCCATCGTGCGTCTTGTCGACCGGCTCAATCTCGACCATGGGCTGCTGCCGATCTTCGTGCTGACGCTGTCGCTGATGGTGTTCGCCGCCGCCGGCGCCATTGGCGGCTCCGGTTTTCTGGCGGTCTATATTGCCGGCCTTATTGCCGGCAATTCCGACATTCGCGCAGTCACCATCCTCAAGCGCTTCCAGGACGGCATGTCGTGGCTGGCACAGATCATCATGTTCCTGGTCCTCGGCCTGTTCGCGACGCCCTCGCAATTTCCGGCGATCCTGCTGCCGGCGGTGCTGCTGGGCCTGTTCCTGATATTCGTGGCGCGGCCAGTTGCCGTCTGGCTTTGCCTGATGCCGTTCCGTCTGCCGCGCCCGGAAGTCGCCTTCGTCTCATGGGTGGGTCTGCGTGGCGCCGTGTCAATCCTGCTCGCCATCACGCCGCTGCTTGGCGGGCTTGAGAACGGCCGTCTCATCTTCAACACCGCCTTCATCGTCGTGCTGGTGTCGCTGGTCATCCAGGGATGGACCGTCGGACCGCTGGCACGCCGCCTCGGCCTGATCGTGCCGGCCCGCCTAGGCCCGTTGGACAAGGTCGAACTCGAATTGCCGGGCTCCGCCCACCACGAGCTTCTGGCCTATCGCGTAGCACCCGGCAGCCCGGTGGCGCGCGGCGAGCGCATTCCGCGCTGGGCGCGGCCGTCGCTGGTGCTGCGCGACGGGCGCTCGATGCGCTTCCAGGACATGGGCAGGCTCGCCGCCGGCGACCATGTCTACATTTTCGTGCCGGATCGCTATCCAGCCCTGCTCGACAAGCTGTTCGCCAGCCGGGCCGTGGTCGATCCCGAGGACGCGGACTTCTTCGGCGCCTTCGCCGTCGATCCGGCGCGCTCCGCCGCGGAACTTGAAGCCGCTTACGCGCCGGGCCTGACCGAGGAGGAACGCAAGCTGACCGTCGGCGACCTGGTGACGGAGCGGCTCGGCGGTCATGCCGAATATGCCGACCGCGTGCTGATTGGTCCGATCGAGCTGATCGTCCGCGATGTCGACGACAAAGGCAAGATCACTGGCCTCGGTCTTTCCCTCGAGCCGACCGCGCCGGTGGCACGGGTGCCTGTGTTCCTGAGTGCTGGCGAGATCGCCGACCGCGTCGCTGGCTTTGTGCGCAATTGGCGCAAGCGGATCAAAAAGCAGAGTGCCGAGGCGCCGGACGACGCGGAACGGTCTCCACAGCCGGTGGTGGAAAGGGCAACCGACGAGGGCTGACTGCTCCCGACACATGCCGTGTCATATTTTCCGCGTAGCACCATTGCAGGTCTTGCATCGTCGTTGATGCGGGGTAAGGTCCCGGCGATTTTTCGCGAAAGGGAACAGCATGGCCGGCTTCAAGACACTGGACGACATCGGCAACATCGACGGCAAGCGTGTGCTGGTGCGCGTCGACCTCAACGTTCCCGTCGCCGACGGCAAGGTGACCGACGCCACCCGCATCGAGCGCATCGCGCCGACCATCGCCGAGCTTTCCGGCAAGGGCGCCAAGGTCATCCTGCTTGCCCATTTCGGCCGGCCCAAGGATGGACCGTCGCCCGAATTCTCGCTTGAGCCGATCGCCAAGGCGAGCGCGAAGGTGCTTGGCTGCCCTGTCGGCTTCGCGCCGGATTGCATCGGCGACGCAGCGGCAAGCGCCGTCGCCGCCATGAACAACGGCGACGTGCTGCTGCTCGAAAACACCCGCTTCTACAAGGGCGAGGAGAAGAACGACGCGGCCTTCACCGAAAAGCTCGCCGCCAATGGCGACATCTTCGTCAACGACGCCTTTTCCGCCGCCCACCGCGCCCATTCGTCGACGGAGGGGCTTGCACACCTGCTGCCGGCCTTCGCCGGCCGTACCATGCAGGCCGAACTCGACGCGCTGGAAAAGGGCCTCGGCAATCCCGTCCGCCCTGTCGTCGCCATCGTCGGCGGCGCCAAGGTGTCGAGCAAAATCGACCTCCTGATGAATCTGGTGAAGAAGGTCGACGCGCTGGTCATCGGCGGCGGCATGGCCAACACCTTTCTCGCCGCGCGCGGCACCGATGTCGGAAAATCGCTGTGCGAGCATGATCTCGCCGGGACCGCCAAGCAGATCATGATCGAGGCGGCCGAAGCCGGCGGCGCCGTCATCCTGCCGGTCGACGGTGTCGTCGCCGGGGAATTCAAGGCGGGCGCCGCCAGCGAAACCGTCGCC